>CAYPPH010000012.1:0-9068 GCA_964412565.1 uncultured Candidatus Saccharibacteria bacterium | reverse complement strand
GTATTACTGCTATATTACCACACCTTATGACAGTCGATATTAAAGGTAAATTTACCTTGAAATGCGAAACTTTAAATATCAGGAATGTCAAAAAACTAACTATAGGTGTGGGATTTGTTAAGGAAATGGATTGAGTTGATGGCGGAACATGAAAGGGAGAGGATAGTTATTTCCAAGTTCCTTGTGGGATTCGGCATAACATTGGGGCTTATGATCGCGTTTCTAAAGATGGTGATGGGATGAATCAGAAGCCTGACACCTCCGTATCACCGGAGGATAAAAGCCTCTGGGAAAAGATGAGGCTGACTAAAAAGAAGAATAAAGAAAACAGGCGCTACCGTTCCTATAAGGGGTATGCCTGCATACACCGGTATGATGAGATTCGGCCCAACCGGGGAGCGCTCAAGAAGGAACCCTCACAGAAGGATATTAGGGAAATGACAAAGCTACGTGGGGGGAACACGGCTCTGCTCGGAAGATGCGATCTCATAAACTTTGGGAACAGAAAATGCCTGTTCCCAAACTCTGACCACACAAGCTGCCCTCTTGCACGGAAGGCGCGGAGGACAAAGAAATGACCCGATTGCAGAGTTTCATGCTCTTTATAAGAATCCTATGGAACATGATTAAAGATTGGAGGTGGAGGCAGATATGATTTTGCGTAAACTTCGATACTGTGATGTGATAATTACATTCATTTACCTTCCTCTACTCTTTGTGATAGCGCCCACCATTGCTTTGTTTCTTGTTGCTTTAATCGCCCTCCATGAGTTTGGACATTATGTGGTTGCAAAAGCCCAGGGAATATACAAAGGTTGGGGTATTTTCCCATTTTTTCATATAAAAGTCAAAAAAGGTTACTCGAACAGGTTTGATTATATGAGTGGGGTGGCCGGTTCGCTTTTGTCCTTCCCTGTGTTTCTTTTTACTGGCCTGCCATTATGGTTATTCTTTTTAATGGTGATCTCAACAGGCCCGTTTGACTTTATGCTTATGGTGAAATATCCCAAAGTTCAAACAATTAAACTTTCCTCTTCCCGCAATTAAAAGCAAAAAATAGTGATTAAATGTCTCAAAAAGATGTGTCCGTTGGTAAAAAAGTAGCTATTTATGCCCGGATAAGCACAGACAGGGGAGAACAGAACATCAGACAACAAGTGGCCTATGTCCGTGAATTCTGTAAGAGGAAAGGATATGAGGTTGTCAGGGTTTATAAAGACGAGAAAACGGGAAAATCCAGTGACAGAAACGACTACCAGAAAATGCTTAAACACTGGGCTGAAGGGAAGTTTGATGTCCTTGTTGTCCAGGATGTGGACCGTCTTACCAGAAACTATTACGATGGTGTGGACCTGGAGAAGTTCGTTATAGAGAACGCCAAACAGATTATCAGCCTGTCAGAACCGATAGATTTCAAGACGCCCTATGGTCGCTTTATGTTTCGTGTCAAGCTGGCCATGAATTCCTTCTATGTCGAGAACCTTCTTGATAAGATTCGCATAGGCATTGAGCGGGCCAAGAAGGAAGGTAAGTATAAAGGTGGGAAGAAAGGCCGGACGTGGAAGCGGAAATAGAGACCTCCCTAAAATCCCCTCCAAAACCGTAAAGTTTAAATAGAACAGAGTTATAAATATTCTATATAAAAGTTAATGAGGGAGAAAATGCCAAAATTACAGCGGTCTGGGGGTAGGTTTTCCATTACAATCCCAAAGGATATGGTTGAGAAAAAAGGATGGGAAAAGGGTCAGTCATTGTTCTTTACTTGGAACGAAAGGGGGAACATTGAGATTCATGAGTGATTGAATGACCTGTGAAACCTGCGTCCACCACCGAAAGACGCTTATATTTCATTTATGCGACAAGTTCAAGCTCGCTTACCCTGGCATCGCGGCATTGGAATTCGCAGGGAGACAGAAAGGATGTGAGAGGTTGATGGAGAATGATGATTGACGCTCTTGTCGGGCTGCTTGGCGTGTTCGGCTTATTTATCCTAATCGTTATGGGCGTTCTTTTCCTTCTTATGAAGGCTTCCAGCCGCCTTTCCGTTTCCGCAACGATGGATAATCTTTTCGTGGGCTGCTTCTTTATACTGTTTATTACATTCATTGTCACCATGGCCGTCGTGCTTATCAAGGCGGTGTTAATGTTGTGGGGTTGGGTTGCATGATATTGATACCACTCGAACATGCCGAAAGGTTTGAGAGATTCCTGTTCAGACTCTTTGAAAGTGTCCGGCCAAAAGACATGAAGGCATTGCGCCTAAAGAGAAACATTGACCTTATAGGCTCGTGGTTTATGCTTATCGCCATTTTTTATTTGGGGGCATGGATGCTTAAAATACCGTTCATAGCGCTTCTTGTTTATTTGATTGTTGCTGTGGTGTGCTATTTTACCCTATCTCTATATACATTCCTTGAGTTGCGCCACTGGGAATTCATCTGGGACGACGACGGCCACGTTGTCGCAAAGGTAAGGAGGAGGCTGGAATATGAATAGCTGCTACCATGAGAACAGCGCATTCATGGGTTACAACACAAAGGGAAACGCCGTGTATATCTGCAAGGACTGCGGGAAGGTTCACACCAAAGAAATGTCTCAAGTCTGGAAGTTTGGTGCTAAGATAGACCGAAGGAGATGGTTTGAGGACTGGGAATACAGAGAAAAGATAATTAAGCGACTGGATAAGATGATAAGGGGAGGCGTGAAGGTGATTCAGCGTGGATGACAGAACTTTTGTAAAGAACATAATGGACACGAGCACGGTGATGCGACATCTTACGGCCAGACTGAACAGCTGGGTGAAGTGTTATTGCCGTGGTGACCTTATAGTAGAGGGCATCCTTCGTGGCATTGACTTCCCGAGGATGTGGATAGAGGTAGACCACCCGAACCACACATACTACCTGAATCTGCATAAGGTAATTTGTATAGAGTCTGTTCCAACAGACCGTGTGGTTGTAGGAGCAGTGAAAAAATGAAAGCAGAGTTTGGCATGATACTGGTCTTGATGGTTGTCATAGTTGTCATAGTGGCTCTGTTCGTCCTGTATGCGCTGCTGCATGGCGGGACTGTTGGGCAGGGACTAGACAACCTTTGGCACAGTATAAGGAATATCAGTCTGAGTGGTTGAATGGGACTTTGTGAGATCTGCATGCTGTTTGCGCTGGGACTTTACATACTCTGGGCATTCCTGTTTGTAGTGATATGGAGGGGAAAGGGTGAACAAAACCCAAGCGATTAAGACCATTTTCTTGTGCATGGGAATAACGTTCCTGGTAGCCGCGTTTGCGGAGCTGAATTATCTGAACGAGACATACGGTGACCGCTTCCATGAAGTGTCTTCAGTTGATATACAGCTATGGAAGATTGCCTCGCCGGGGATCTATCAGGACTTTCAATATTTTCTGGAGCACTCATACAGGGCCATCGCCGAGGCGGCTGTCGGCATGCTCTTTCTTGTGCTTATGGTTCTGGTGTCTGTGAAACAGAGCCGCATCTTGGAGGTGAAGCCGTGAACACCCTGACCGGTTTTTTTGAGATGCCCGGTGGAAAGAGGAAATGCTCCAGGTGCGGTCTTTTGCTGGAAGACATCGGTCTTGATGGGCGCTGCACGGTATGCAGGATGGGAGAGTAAGCGACCCAATTTTGTTCTCCAATATTTCGTATTGCAGACTCAAGAAATTGTCAATAATTCGGCTGGCTAATGGCGGCGACCCTCGGTAACCTTAATGGTGACATTCTCGGAAGGTGTTTACATTTAGGGAGGTAGAAATCTAAGCGATTTGGCTGATTTTGTCGTAGATTCTATCTAAATCCTCTTGAAAGAAATCACGATCCTTCTGCATACGTTTTATTTCGTCATAAACTCCTTGATATCCCTGAATCCTTGATATTAATTCACCTAAAATTAAGTTTGCGGCTTCCTCTTCACTCATAACTCTCGTTTTTTCTATAATAATTTCTTCCAGAGCTTCTTTACGCAAAGTGCGCACGCCCCTTGTGACTTTTGAAAGTTCCATGAAAGATTTGAAAACAATTCGCTCTGTTATTTTTATCAGGCGAGAATATTCCTTTGCTAAGTTATCAATATCTTTTAGGTATGAACTGCCTGATAGATGCCGCTTAAAAGCACGCAGCCACATTAGTGCAACATCAAAATCTTCTTCCCGTAAGGCATCATCGATAAACCCCATATACCTCTCGGGCAACTTTTCCTTTATGAAATCAGAATACATTATGCCATCTTACTAAGTTTTATTGTTTTTCGGAGTTCGTCAATGATCCTTTTTCTGTTTGTTTCAAGCATTTCTATAAGACTCTTTCGCTCTAACGGTTTTCCCCTATATCCCCCTTGGTAGAGGTCTTCAATTATTCTTTCTGCACCATCACAAGCATATGCAGCATAATGCGCATATTTGAAATATTTTGCGTATTTCGGATTTCTCTTGAAGGTACGGTCAATGATATCCTGCTCTAATCTTTCCCACCAATATTTTCTTTCTTCTTCTTTTATACCGAAGTCAATGAATGTCTTTTCAAGATCGTCCTCGTAATTAAATATATACAATTCCATATTTGTTTACACACTCCCTTGGAGAATAAGAGCGTAAGCGTCTAGGTTCTAAGAACTGCCATAAACTCGAACAAAGTCCAATAAAGACCCCTAAACACCATAAAAAAAAGATAGAGATATCAATAGCTTATCCTTGACTTGGTATCTCTGGGATAATAAACTCACCACATAAAAACGTATAAGGAATTTGGGAGTTAGGAATGCCTAATCATATTTTCATTCCACCCAAAAAGCAATCCGATTTTGAAAAGTTCGCCGATTGGGCCCCTTCGCGTTCCCCCTGGCGTGTGCTTCTCGCCGTCGTTGTTGTCTTGGCCGGTCTGGCTGCGGCAATCTTCGGGCTGTGGTGCATGGCTACCGCAGTTATTATGGCAGACCACGGCACCGATGACGTCTTAACGGTTGTTTTGCTCCTTCTCGCTTCTTCCCTTGTTTTTGCTGGCCCGCTCGGGGCTCTAGTCTGTTTAGGTATGCTTTTCGATTAAGGAGGGTGTCATGAGAAAACACATGTTTGTGCCGGAAAATGAAAAGCAACAAAAACCAGGGCTGTTTATGCGCCTCCTCGTATGGAGATATTGGCTTGTTCTTCTCTTCCTTTTCGGCCTGTTCCTTACCATCGTTCCTGGTGCTGTGTGGGTCTACGGGGGGATTCATGGATATTGGTGGGGTGGTATGATGCAATTTCTCCTTATAGTTTTCCCGTGCCTTGTTATCGGCGCTTGTATTGTTGGCTTTATGATTGAAATGTTTTTAGATTGGTGATGAGAAAGGAGGTAACTATGAGCAATTTTGAGGAATGGATTGATAAAAACCAGCAGGCAAACATTTATCGGTTTGTTGCCGAGATGGTGTCCAGCCTGCCGGAAAAAATTATCGAACAGAACGGTAAAATAAATGAGAAGCAATGGGAAGCCTTTATCAAGAGGTTAGAGTCACTCAAGCCTGTTGAGCAGATTGAAGCGGAAAAATCCATCAAACGGATGGACACGTTTATCCGGTATATTGAGCAGGTCCGCCTCTGGAATGAGTCTGTCGCCAAGCTTTCCTTGCAGCTCGATAATTATGCCCGCGAGAACTTTGAGATAGCCTATCGACACTATCTGGAAGTACATAAGGTCTTCGGCCTGTTCACGACGAGGAGGATCAGGAAGGAGGCTTCCCAGTTCGCCAACGACGTGACAAACGATGTTTTTAGGCGTGTTCAGGGCATGCTATCGGCTGGCCAGATTCAGCTTGCCCCAACCGAATCGATAGGTTCCCTACTTCTGAACGATAGTTTTGACGACGCAAAAGGGGATTTCCCAGGTTATGACATTCTTGATGAGCAAGAAGATGATGAATGACAAACCCATGTTTTATTCCCGTGCCGAGCTTTTTAGACTTCTGGAAAACGCCGACCTGCCGCAAAAAGAGAAAGCCGAGGTTGAGAAATATCTGAAGTGGGCTCTTTTCACAGATGACCGTGACCTTGTGGGGATGATAGGTGATTACTTATTGCTTCACCAATCTGGGACAACATCCTTTCCCGAAGGCAATGGCGACATCCGCTTCTATCTCGGGTCGCATGTTCTTGTGGTCGGCGCTCCCGGAACAGGCAAAAGCATTTTATGCATGAAGGAGGTGGCCCGCATTGCCAAGGAGCATGATGATGTTACTGTCTTCTGGGTGGATATTGAAGGGGATGCCTCCTCTGTCCTGCCCTCCATGATAGAGCCCGGCAAGCTGCGGGTCTACACCAGGGAGTCGATGCATTTTAATCCCCTTGAAAATGTGGAGATATCCGACCAGTGGCTCGGAATATGGCTCAAGGCCTTCACCGAATTCGCCTATATCGGCGACGGCGGATACGTTATCGCAAGCAATGCCGGCCGCCATCTCACACAGCCCGAGCTTGTCAGGCAGAGAGGGGGCCATGCGACTTTCGAAGAGATTTGCCATGCCATAGGGGAGCTGGATATCAGAGGAAACGACGAACTCAGGCGCTACAGAAACGTGGTTCAGATCAGGCTTGGAAGCCTGCTGCCGACAATCTCTCGGGTCATGGACTGCCGCTACGGATACCGTCCGGAGGATTTATGCGGCCATGTCAATGTGTTTGATGTCAGCTGGATGGATAATGTCGCCCAGCTTGTGATGCAGATTTATCTCCTGAATTACACCTGGTTTCTCAGCGCTGCCGGGATTCTGGGAAAGACTGTGTTCATATACGAGGAAATTCACCGGACTTATCGGTCTGCCGCCATCAGAGGTTCAACCATCTCCGAACCGTCAATCCTTGATGCCGCAAGAAGCAGCAGGAAGGACAACTTTGTTATTATCTTCACCGACCACTCGATCTCTGCGGCCCCAGACGACCTTCTTTACTGCGCAGATACAAAGGTGTTTATGCGCATGACCGATAAGGATGACCTTTCAGCCGCTGAAAAATGCATGCTCCTTCCTCCAGAGCTCACTGTGCAACTGGCCAGCCTTAAGAACCAGGAGGCTGTTGTGTTTATCGGCGGCCAGATGGAGCGTGCTGAGCTTCATAAAATCCCTGACATCGACTTTCATCAGTATACCATTCAAGAGGTCGCGGAGATGATGGCTCCCCACATAGCGAAACTCGATTACGTCCCTGTGGAGGAGCCCAAAACCGCGCAACGGATTCCCGACGCCCTTGCCGTGTGGATGCGCCAGAACCGCAGCAAGATTAAGGCCTTCCTGCAGGCCCTCGTGCAGCATCCAATCAAGCCGATAGGGGTGTTCTCCAAGCGGCTGAAGTTCAACGTGGACGAGACCTTCGTGAGAAAAATGGCAGAATGCGGCCTGATAGCCTATCCCGAAAAGCTGAGCTTTGGCAGAAGCGGCGGCAGCAAAGGTCTCAGCAGGCACTACACCGAAATCATGCCTTCCGGAGCCGCTTTCATCGGCGAGAGATATGAGGACGTTGCCCTGAAGAGCGGAAAAAACCGAAGCCTGCAATCGAAGATTGCTACGTCTCTCATTTTTGAGCATCGCCGCAGGCACAGGGAAAGGCCCGACATCAACGTGGCCATGGAATGGAAGCAGATCGATGTCGCGGAGTTGGTCGGCGACACGCTTTTCGCTTTCGAGTATGAGAAATCCGTTCATCCCCATATTCTTGAGAACGTTAAGCGCGACATCCGCCAGCTCGGCGCGGCCAAGGTATACGTTGTTATGGACAGGCTGGAGCAGCTGAGGGAGGCCAAGGCGTTGCTGAAAGCCGAACTTCAGGAAAGCGAATTCAAGAAGCTCGTTTTCAGCCAAACCAAGGAATACCTTTAAAGAAGGGTTCTTATGGGAAAGGATGATTCGATGGATTTCATAGATAGGGGCGATCCGGGAGATGCCATGGATAGGGATGAGTTGAAGGATTTTCTCATGGATTCCCTGGAGCGCCAGATGGAGTCCGGTGTCACGCATCCACGGGTCCACACGCCACAACATGGAAAATGGGTTGAGCCCTACGACCCCGCCAAAGACCCCAATGTCTTCCGGCTGGGCGACCGCCCGTCGCTTGATGAAAGGCCTGTCGGCTACGGGACGATAAGCCATGAAAGGGGTTGGCCACCCAACCCGCCACACCTGCCGACATATCGGGCGCCTACCGGCGGTGTCGGCCCGTTTGTCAGAACCAAGCATCCCCCCTCGGTGGAGCGCTTCATGGCCAGATTTCCGACAAGAGGCGGACCGGGAATGGGAAAATGCCCGAAAGATGGCCAGCCCGCCACCAGAGAGAAATGCATCTCATGCCCTGAGTATGATCCGAAACAGGTTCTTGAGCCGTGCGGCATCAAGAGGAAGGAGTCCGAGCGACTGAGCAAAAAATAGGACGGGGTGCAAAAAGATGCCCTTTACCCCCGAAAAATTCAATGGTAGGATGCCTCTCTTAAGGGGAGGTGATTTGTGCATGAAGGGGGGCATCTATTCCGACCAGCGCTGCCCTGTCTGCGGCAGATATTTTCGGGACAATCACAAGGACGGGCTTGTCTGCCCGGAGCATCCCGACCAGAGAGCCACGCGCTTCAGGATACGGTTCGGGAGGGAAATCTCCAGGCGGTTCAGGGACTACGAGGCGGCCCAGAGGTTTATCACAGGGCTCCGCTATAAGAGCGATGAGGGCACATTCGACCCGAGGGATTACAGGACCGACAACCCGCTGGGCTTCACCAACCTTGCCGGGCAGTGGCTCGGCGTCAAGAAAAGGGAAGTCAAGAAAGGGAGCTACAAGAATCTCAGCAATTATATGAATCGTGCCATGGCGGCCTGGGGGCAGAAAAACATCAAGGAGATCGGGTACGCCGAGATTGAGGATTTTCTTCTCTCCCAGAGGATTGAGGCCACGGATACGCCCGTTTCGGCCAAAACCAAGGCCAATATGCGCTCATGTTTGCATGACTTCTGGCAGTGGCTGAGAAAGAGACGCATCATCGGACCCCATCAGATGCCCGAGTTTCCGGAAGCGCCGTTCGAGTTGGGGTTCAGAAAAACC
>CAYPPH010000011.1:0-9097 GCA_964412565.1 uncultured Candidatus Saccharibacteria bacterium | reverse complement strand
CCACAATGAGTGTTTTTCTCATAATGTGTTAATTACTCCTAAAGTAGAAAAAGTGACAATGAGACCGGCTATCAAAACTCCAATAGCAATCAGGGAAAAAGCTTTTTTAATGGGAATTCCAAAAACGAAAGCGCAGAGGGATCCCGTCCAAGCTCCTGTAAATGGCAGAGGTATAGCCACCAATATTATTAAAGCAAACTCCTCCCATTTTTCAAACTTCTCTTTGTGTCTCCGCCTGGTTCTTTCAAAAAGCCAATCAAAGAAACACTGAAAGAAGGCAAAGCGCTGGCTCAAAAACCGAGAAACCCTTTCCAGTAGCCAGAGAATGAAAATCACCGGCACCAAATTGCCAATAACCGAAAACAAAAAGCTGGACCAAGCGGGCAGATGATAAACGGTTAAGGCCCAGGGAATGGAGGCTCGCAGCTCGGAAAAAGGAGCCATAGCCATTAAAAAAGTTTTAATTTCGGGAATTAGGGTCATTGTTTCCTTAAATAGGCGGCTGCCACTTCCGGTTCAATTGTGGAAATTTCGATGCCCGTGCCCAACTCAAACCCGGCCAAAGTGGCGGTTTTCGGCAAAATGGTAAAGTGCCAGTGATAGAAATCGTATTTCTGCCCGTCGCAGGGAGCCGTATGCAGATAAAAGTTGTAAGCCGGATTATCCAGGCCCTTGTAAAGTTTGTGAAGAGACGCTTGAAGGGCTTCAGCGAAATATCTTTTGTTTTCATCCGTCACTCTCTCAAAATAAGGCATGTGCTTCTTTGGAGAAATTATCATTTCAAAAGCCGCCTTGGAAACGAAGGGACAGATAACCAGAAATTCTTTGTTTTCAAAAACCACTCTTTCTCTGGCCTCCCTTTCCCACTCGTTCATTTGGCAATAGACGATTTTCCTGTTCTTACGGTAATACTCTTTAGCTGTCAGAACGGCTCTATTCAAATCTGGATCAATCACCGGAGAGGCAATAATTTGAGAGTGAGGATGATAAATGGAAGCGCCGGCTTCCTTGCCGTGATTGTGAAATATGGAAACGTATTTAACGAACGGTTCGTTCATTAAATCAAGGTATCTTTCGTGATAGACATCGATAACTTCCTTAACCTGGTTTAAAGAAAACTGACCAAGAGACTTTGAGTGATCCTTGGTGATTACCACCTCGTGGTAGCCAACCCCGTCCATTTTCTTGTAGGGCCCCACGCTTCTCTCATTGAGCTTATCTGAATGGACGAGGGCGGGATATTTGTTTGGCACCACTAAGGTACTCCAATCTCGAGGCATTTTATGGTTCCTGGCCCGCTTGCCCCGGCTGAAGACCAGTATGGCTTTTTCTTTTTCAATGTGGCAGAAAGGGCAAGTTTTTTTAGGGGCAACGAATTCCTCCCGCTTCTCCTTCTTGAAAGTTTCCGGCCTCTTACCTCTTCCTGTGGCAATAATAACCCAGTCGTGGGAAATCGGCCCCGACCTCAATTCGGATGGAAACTTTTTAGGTTTTTTATTCTTCATATTTGCCAACTATTAAATTCCACCTTATTCTCAGTAAATCCAGTGCCATTTTGAATACATGACCCATCTTCACCTTACTATCGGGATCATTCTTCCAAAAAACTGGCACTTCCTTGATTTTGTGACCCAACTTTTTGGCAATAACCAGCACTTCCGGATCAAAAGCGAAGCCGCCAATCAGGGTCTTGGAGAAGATTTTGTTCACGATCTCTCCTTTAAAACATTTAAAACCGCACTGGGTATCCTCAATTCCCCGCAAGCCAATGACCAGTTTGCGATAAATTCTGAATCCCCTACCCAAAATCACTTTTCTCAAAAAAGACTGAGGTGGGTCCAAAACAGCTCCCTTAACGTCGCGGGAGCCGATGACTACATCAAACCCTGATTCAAATTGGGGCCACATCTTTTCCACTTGGTCCAGGCTGGTGGAGTTGTCAGCGTCCATAAACAGTCTGAAGTCACCTTTAGCGACCAGCATGCCCTTTTTAACTGCCTCCCCCTTCCCACTGCAATTCTTGACCTCAATTAATTTCAGGTTGCCAATATTGGAGGTGAGACCTCGAACAATATCGAGCGTCCTGTCTTTGGATCCTCCGTCAACAACAATGACTTCCGAAGGGTAACTCTGTCGGCTTAAATACTTATTAATTTCAGCCAAAGTATTGGGCAGTCTCTTCTCTTCGTTGTAGGCGGGGATGATAACGGAAAGATGGATTTCTGACATTAAATTATTTTAACATAAATTTCATTCCGTTAACACTCGGCACCCTTTTTCGGTAACCGCGACCATATGCTCAAAATGAGCGCATAGGGAACCGTCGGCGGTCTGAAAACCATAGCCGTCTTTGGCCTTTTTTACCTTCCAGCTTCCGACTGTCACCATGGGTTCTAAGCAAAAAGTCATACCTTCTTTAATCTCAGCTCCCTCTCCTCGTTTACCAAAGTTCAAAATTTGCGGATCCTCGTGAAGCTCTTTGCCTATGCCGTGGCCGCAAAGATTCCTAACCACGTTATATCCCTGCGACTCAACGTATCTTTGAATGGTGTTGCCTATATCCCCAAAGGTATTGCCAGGCCTCACTTTTTTCATACCCCTCTTCAAGGCTTTTTTAGTGACTCTGATTAATCTCTGGGCTTCAGGCGAAACCTTGCCCACGGGCAGGGTGACTGCCATATCTGAATGATACTCTTTATACTCCATCCCTATATCCAAAGAAACAATATCTCCTTCCTTTAATTTCCTAGCGGATGGCGCAATATGAACCAGCTCTTCATTAACGGAAACGCATAAAGCTGCGGGAAATCCTTGGTACCCCTTGAAGGAAGGCTGGCCACCGGATTTTAAAATCAGGGCCTCGGCAGCCCTGTTTAATTCCTCCGTGGCAACCCCCGGCTTTACCTGCTTTTCCAATTCCCTAGTAATGCCAGCCAGAATCTTGCCACCCTCTTTCATTATTTTAATTTCCTCGTCGGTTTTGACGCTGATCATTTGATGTTCCTTAAAATATCCTTGTGGACGTCTTCCACGCTCTGGTCTCCCTCAACCTTCTTCACTTTTAACCCTTCCTGCTCAAAATACTCAACCAAAGGCAGTGTTCTCTCTTTGTATTCTTTCAGCCTGACCTTGATTGTTTCAGGATCGTCCAGGCTTTCTCTTTTCATTAACTTTGAACCGTCCAGCGGGCAACGGGTAAGGTCTTTTGTTTCTTCTGTAAAAAGTATAGGGTGACGCATTAATTCGCAAATGCGGCGGTGGGAGTTCCGCCAAATGGTTTGCTCCGGACTGAGCTCAATCAGAACTATTTTAATACCGTCTGCCCCGTAGAGTTTTTTCAAAAGAGGAACCTGGTCTTTGCCTTCGGGCAGCGTACGGGGAGAGCCCGCCATAACTACTCCCTTGCCTTCTTTGGCCAGTTCCTCAATTTTCTGCTTAACCAAAAAGCTGACGAAGGGAGGGCTACATAAAATACCTTCTTGCCAAAGCTTTTTCTCATCCAAAAAGTAATATTTTTTACCCTCCACTTCTGCATAATCCCCTTCTTTAGCGTTCATAACGTTGGCCTCTATAATCTTGCTCGTTTCCAAATAGTAAAGATTAAGTTTATCAGATAAAAGCTCGGCCTGCGTTCCCTTGCCAGCTCCCGGAGGTCCGAATAATATGATTACTTGCGGCATAAGTTTAAAATGTTTCGTATTCTCTCATTTGTAATTGGGCCCTGATCTGGCGCATGGTTTCCAGAACCACGGAAACTGTAATCAGCAGAGCGGTGCCCCCAACCAAGAAAGTAAAACCAACAACGCCCGTAATCCCAGAAACGATTGAAGGCAGCACGGCTACGGTTGCCAAAAACAAAGCGCCGATTAAAAGAACTCTGTTTAAAATATAGTAAAGGAAATCGGCTGTGGGAGGCCCCGGCCTGATGCCGGGTATGAAGCCGCCCATTTTCTGAAGGTTCTGAGCTATGGCTTTCGGATCAAAGGTGACTGCCGTATAAAAATAAGTAAAAAGAACCACCAGCAGGAAGTAGAGGGCGCCGTAAATCCAGTTGTTTTCAAATAGAGCTCTCACCCACTGGGCAATGTTTCCCACCGTACCTCCGGCTCCCGACAGAAAGTTGGCTATCATACTGGGAAAAAGCATAATGGACAAAGCAAAGATAATGGGAATGACACCGGCCGGATTGACGTTCAGAGGCAGGTAGGTGGAAACGCCACCGTACATTTTCATACCCCTGACCCTTTTGGCGTAAGAAACGGGGATATTTCTTCTGGCTTCGTTAATCATAACGACTCCCGCCACAATCAGTACCGCCATGCCAAAAAACAGCAAATAGTTTGGAATTTGCGAAGGATCCCATTTAACCATCACTTCCCTAATACTGGCAGGAACCCTGGCGATGATGCCGGCGAAAATCAAAAGAGAGACTCCGTTGCCAATGCCTTTTTCTGTAATCAGCTCGCCCAGCCACATTAAAAATACGCAGCCTGCCGCTACTGTGATTATGGAAGTTATCATCAAAGTCAGAGAAAGCTCTCCGATAGCTCCCTGTCCCTGCAAAAGATTAAGCATAGCATAAGACTGAAGCAGAGCCAGAGGAATGGTCAGAATTCTGCCGTACTGATTGAATTTCTGCTTTCCCGCCTCCCCTTCTTCTTTGTACATTCTCTCCAGTTGAGGGAAAATCATAGTCAGCAGCTGCATAATAATGACGGCTGTAATGTAGGGGCCCAGTCCCAGCATAACAATGGAAAGATTAGACAAAGTGCCTCCCGTAAAAAGGTTCAATAAGCCGAAAACCTGGAACTGGTCGAAAAACTGCCTCAGATTCTCAATGTCGATGCCTGGCATGGGAATGTTGGCCATTAATCTGAAAACAACAAAAACCCCCAAGACAAAGAGAATTTTATTGCGCAAGTCCCGGATTCTGAATATTTGAATGACCTTATTGAGCCAATTCACCCCGTTAGAAGTCGTCATTATACAGTTATTGTACTGATTTCTGACTGACTTTGGTTATCGTTTTTACCCCCGATAGTGCCTGGCAGAAAAAATTAACTTCTAATTTTTTCTATCTTAGACTTCTAACGGGGTTCATATTACTTTATTTCGCCACCGGCTTTTTCAATTATTTCCTTGGCCTTCTTGGAAGCTTTGCATCTTTCAACTGTTAAGGCCTTAGTCAGCTTGCCCCCAGACAAAATCTTTATCTGCGGTACTCTCCCTTTTATTCTACGAACTATTCTTTTCTCGAGCAAGGTTTGAGGAGTAATTTTTTCTCCTTCTTCAAACTTCTTTTCCAGGGTTTTTATTTGAACAATACTGGGCTTTACTCCTAAAGGATTAAAGCTGTATCCCCTCAGTTTGGGATACCTCTTAATCAAGCTGCGGATGGCAGGTTTCAAGCGACGCCCGGCTCTCGATTTTTGGCCCTTAATTCCTTTGCCCGAATAAGTGCCTTTCTTGCCGCCTCGGCCGACTCGTTTCCGAGACTTTTTCTTATGTTTTGGTTGTAGCTGATGTAATTGCATATGATTATTTTCTAACTTTCAATTTCTTCAAGGCCTCTATGGTCGCCCTGACGTTGTTGATTTTGCTGCCCGTTCCGCCGAGAATCTTGGAAGATATATTCCTTACCCCAGCCAATGTACAGACAACCCTGACGGTTCCTCCCGATACCAAGCCCCTACCTTTTCTTTGGGGACGAAGCAAAACTTCAGCCGCTCCCACTTTGGCATAGACCTCGTGAGGGATTGTTTCATTGACTATGGGCACCTCAATCATGTTCTTTTTGGCAAGACGGGTGGCCTTTTCAATTGCCAAAGCCACGTCTCCTCCCTTGCCCAGGCCAAAGCCAACCTTTCCCTTTTTGTTGCCGCTGATGACCAGGGCTCTAAAGCGCATTTTCTTGCCGCCGGCTCTCGTGTGAGATACTCTGGCCAAATCCAAAAGCTTTGACTCAAATTCGTCTTTGGGCTTTTCCCTTCTGAATTTTCCCCTTGTTTTTGGTCTTTCTTGAATCATTTTGATAATTGAAAATTGATAATTGAAAATTAGAATTTCAGTCCCCCTTCTCTGGCCCCTTCGGCCAGCAGTTTGATTCTGCCGTGGTAGAGATAGCCACCCCGGTCGAAAACCGCCTTTTCTATCTTCTTCTCAAGAGCCTTCTTGGCGATTAGCTTGCCAACTTCCTTGGCCTTATCTCCTTTCTTTCCTTTTTTTAGGTCCAAATCGCTGGCTGAAACGATAACCCTGTTTTTTTCATCGTCAATCAGTTGAGCGTAAATATGCTGAGCTGATCTAAAAACGGAAAGCCGAGGAGCTTTGGCGCTGCCCCATATTTTGGCTCTTGTTCTCCTGTGTCTTCTTTTTCTTTTGGCTCGCTTATCTGACATATTGTTTATTATTCGGCGGCCGTAGTCGCAGCCTTTTTGCCTAATTTTCTTCTGATCTGTTCTCCTTTGTATTTTATCCCCTTGCCTTTATAGGGTTCCGGCGGCTTTACCTTCCTCACTCTGGCTGCCGTCTGGCCGACCTTCTCTCTGTCGATGCCGGAAACCGTAATGATGTTTTTTTCCACCGAAAAACTGACTCCCTCGGGAGCGGTCACCCTGACAGGATGAGAAAAGCCCACCTGCAGAACCAAATCTTGACCCTCCACGTTGGCCCGGTAACCAACTCCTTCTATTTCCAGTTTCTTTTCAAATCCTTCCGTCACTCCCTTGACGGCATTGGCCAGCAGAGCGCGGCTCAGACCCCAAAAAGCCCTGGTTTTTTTTGTTTCTTTTTGGGGAGAAAGAACGATTTTGCCGTCTTCTACGCTCACCTTTATTTCGGGCCTGACATCCTGAACCAAGGTTCCCTTGGGACCCTTCAACGTCACCTTGTTGCCTTCTACTTTAACTTCTACGCCTTCGGGTATTAATATTGGCTTCTTACCTATTCTACTCATAAATTCTAATTTCGAATTTTGGTCATTTGATATTGTTTAGGATTTCGGATTTCGTGCTTCGAGTTTCTTGCGAAATTTACCAGATTTCGCAAAGTATCTCCCCGCCGACCTTCTTTTTTTTAGCTTCTTTATTGGTCATCAATCCTTGAGAGGTAGAAATGATTGATATTCCATATCCTCCCTTGACGGGTTTTAGTTGATGGGAAGGATGGTATATCCTTTGTCCCGGCTTTGATACCCGCTTGAGGCCGGAAATGGCGGGCACCCCGTTATTGTATTTCAGGGTTATTTCAATAAATCTTTTGGCCTTCCTCCCCTTCTTTTCTATCTTCTCAATCAGCCCCTCTTTCTCCAGAATTTTGGCAATTTCGTATTTCAGATTGGAAAAGGGAATAACCACCAGTTCTTTGCCTGATGCCTGTGCGTTTTTTATTCTGTTTAGCATATCTGTTACTGGGTCTGTCATAGTGTTTACCCTGCACCTAATCTTTGGTGCGAGTTATTAATTTTAATATCCGAAATAAAATTTGCAAGTCTTGCATAGATTAGGTGCGGGGTTTACCAAGATGATTTCTTAACTCCGGGTATGAGACCTTTGTTGGCCATTTCCCTGAAGCAAATGCGGCAAAGCCCGAACTTTCTCATGTAGCCCCGCTTGCGGCCGCAGCGAAAACAGCGTCGAACAACTCGACTCGAATATTTTGGTTTTTTCTTTGATTTTACTACCTGTGATTTTTTAGGCATATTAACTCTTTAATGGAAAGCCGAGCATCCTAAACAAGTTTTCAGCCCCTTCTTTGTTTTCGGCTGTGGTGACCACGGTAATTTCCAATCCGAAGTTGGTCTTCGATTTCTCGGGAGAAACCTCAGGAAAAGCAATGTGCTCCTTTACGGCTATAGTCAGATTTCCTTCCCTGTCTATGGAATTGGTTTCAATTCCCTGGAAATCGCGCGACCTGGGCAAGGCCAGATTGATCAATCTTGTCAGGAAATCGTACATCTTCTGCCTCCTCAGGGTAACCTTGGCCCCTATAGCCAAACCTTTTCTTAGTTTGAAACTGGAAATGGCCTTCTTGGACCGAGTCAGAACCGGCTTTTGGCCGCAAATTAGGGAAAGGTCCGAAAGGATGCTTTCTTGCATCTTTTTTTGCTCTTCGCCCGTTTTGGCAACAGCCTCCCTGCCAAAGCCAGTGTTGACTACAACCTTCTTTATCCTGGGAACCGCCATGGAGTTCTTGTAACCGAACTTTTCCATCATGGCCGGTATTACTTCCTTTTGAAATTTTTCCTTCAAATTCATTATCATAACTCTGATTTGCATTTTTTGCAAACGCGATACTTTTTACCCCCTTCGAACTTATACCCCACTCTGGTGGGTTTACCGCACTTGGGACAGATTAGCTTCGCTTTGGCGGCCGGAAAAGGCAAAGGGGTTTCCACTATTTGGCCCTTTTCTCCCGATCTCTTGGGCTTTATGTGTTTTTTTCTTAAATTAGCTCCTTCTACCACGATTCTCTCTTCTTTAGGAAACACATCCAAAATCTTACCCTGTTTACCGCGGTCTTTTCCCGAAATGACTAAAACTATGTCGCCTTTTTTGAGTTTCATACTATTTCTTGCGCTAAAGCGGCTATCTTGTCAAAACCTTTTTCTTTTATTTCTTTGGGCACCGGGCCGAAAATCCTACCGCCCTTGGGCTCTTTGGTTTTGCCTTCCAGAATCACGCAGGCATTGTCGTCAAACCTGACATAGATGCCATCACTCCTGCTGTATTCCTTTTTCTGCCTGATAACAACCGCCCTGACAACGTCATGTTTTTTAACTATTTTTCTTGGCTCGGCTTTCTTAACTGTGCCCACAATAACGTCGCCAATTTGAGCATAGCGGTGACGGGTACCGCTTAGAATCTGAACGCACTGCAGAATTTTGGCTCCGGTGTTGTCGGCCACGTTTAATAGGGTTTGGTTTTGAATCATAGTTCTATCTTTTTAATGATTTTCCATCTTTTGTCTTTGGAAATCGGCCGGCACTCCTCAATTATTACCCGATCTCCTGTCTTGTATTCGCCTTCCTCAAAATGAGCTTTGTATTTCTTATGCCGCTTGAATCTCTTTTTGTACTTGGGATGCTCTTTTATGCTTT
>CAYPPH010000010.1:0-9316 GCA_964412565.1 uncultured Candidatus Saccharibacteria bacterium | reverse complement strand
TGGGGGATGAAAAGGAGCTGAAAAACACGACGGGTCTGTGCTCAAGACTGAACAAGAAGACACACGTAAACAAGCCATGCTATACAAACAACCTCGATTCTATAAGTTTCCCGTCCAGAGAGCTGTTGGAAACGAAAATTTACGGCCACATTCTGATAGACAAACCCATGACAACGTTTCTCACCACGAGAGGGTGCCCATACAATTGTGTCTATTGTTCCAGGAGAGTTTACGGCCCCTACAGGGAAAGAAGTGTTGAAAATGTTATGGAGGAACTGAGAGAGGTTGTGAATATGCAAAAAAACAAGAACATTGTCTTTTACGACGATAACTTCACAATAAACAGGAAACGAGCAGCTCGAATATGCGACCTCATCGTTAAAGAAGGTATTGATATCAAGTGGATATGTGCAACAAGGGTTGATTTGGTTGATAGAAATTTGCTGGAGAAAATGAAAAGGGCCGGGTGCTCGGTGATAGCGTACGGAGTCGAAAGCGGGGACCAGAAGGTACTGGACAAAATAAAAAAGAACATAAAAATTGACAAAACCAAGAAGGCGTTTGAGCTCACCAGAAAGGCGGGGATAAAAATCCTCTCTTATGTAATCATCGGGTCCCCGGGAGAAACGAAGGAATCTGTAGAAAAAACTTTCAGATTGATCAAAAGACTGGAGCCTGATTACGTTCAGTTCAACCCAATAACCATATATCCTGGGTCCGAAATTTACGGGAAGGGACCAAAAGAAATTTGCATGTTCACGCAAGATGAGCTGATAAAAATTCAGAGAGAGGTATACAAAAGATACTATTTAAGAGGTAATTACATTTTAGATCAGTTCAAAAAAATTAGATCGTTTGGGGATATTAAAAGAGGATTCCATGCCCTGAGATTCATTACGTCCTAAAGGGTAACATTTTTTAAAAAGATTAAAATTCAAAAACTTATTGAATGATTGAAGGACTTGTATATTTTTACATTTTGGCGGTATCACTCTCTTTTACGCTACTAATTATCCTCTTGGTCCTGAATATAAAAAATATAAAGGGGTTGTTTCCAAAGATAAAAAAAACTACATGGTTTCTCCTACTTGGTGTATTTGTTTTAGGTTTTTACACAATCTCAATCACGCCAAGTCTGTTCTTTACCTTACATGACGAGACATCCTTCGTAAGACACGCCCAAGAACTTTCAGAAGGAAACTTTCAGAGTACGGACAAATCCATAGGCTACCCCTTTCTTATGGCGATACTCTTCATTTTCACCGGGGCAAATTTCAGTATTGCCTACTTGGTTAATCTGGCACTAGGTTCCCTGTCTATTGTGTTGATTTTTTTTGTTACTTACCTGCTATTTGGCAGGGAAGATGCAGGGGTTTATTCTTCCGTATTTCTCAGCTTGTTCATACCGTATTTGATGACTGTAAAATCTTTGGAATCCAACGTGGCCGCTTTGTTTGTCTTGCTTCTGGCAATGATGTGTTTCTTGCTTTACTTTAAAATAAGGACATTCAAATCACAACTCTTGGCTGCCGTATCACTGTCATTTGCAATTCACTTCAGGCTCGAATTCATTCTGCTGCCGTTCTTTTTTGCACTCATGATAATGCTTTTTGACAGAGACCTTGGGAACAATGTAAGAAATTATAGGTGGTGGATTCCTTGGATACTTTTGATAGTTTTTGCCATTCCCTGGACGGCAAACGTAGCTCAGGTTGCACTTTTGCCACCAGAGAGAAACCCTTACATACATACAAGTTATATGAACTACAAACTTCTTAGTTTTGATGCCTTAAGCAAACACTCTCCATACATTCTAGACTTATTTATAAATGCCGATTTTTTTCCATCGTACATGCTTTTCTTTCTGCTCTTGGGTCCTGTGTCCATGATCCTGAATAGAAGGAAAGAGGTAGTGTTTCTTTTGGCGATGTTTGCTGTGTTCATGATGATATACCTCTCTTTTGATATACCCCAAAACAGGTATTTTTTAGTTCCGTACCTTTTTCTGATACTCTTTTGGTCCAAAGGCATATCATTCCTGTCTGAACTTTTACAAAAATTTATGAAGAGGGTAGTGAATATAGACCTTTCCTTGCCTGCGCTCTTATTTATTTCAGTTTTGATATTCTCGGTTTTTTTGCCATATGTTTTTGAATTGCACAGGAACCCATCAAATTTTGGTTCGCCTACACAACTTTTTTGGGAACAGAGAGAAGTTTATTTGGAAAGGGAAGCACTTTACTATCTGAACATGAACTTAGGCAGATGCAATATTGTGACGGTTGATGATGAGTTTTTTGCGTATGCAAACCTGAAACCACTCGGGATAGAAGATTTAATGGAGAAACCGGAAATATTGAATAAAACGAGAGGGTGTTTGCTGTTTTTCGAAGACCTCTACTGCAAGGCGCCTCTTGCACTCCAAGATGATATAAAAACTGCCGAAAGCTACAAAAGCTTATGTAACAAAATGCATGAAAATTTCAATTTAACCACTTACATAAATTTCAATGTGACTCTCCCAGAGACGCTGGATAGCCTCGCACCAAAAATTATTAGAGATGATTGGGGAGGGTTCACCCTTTACAATATCTCAAGTAAGTAATTATACATTTCGTTTGTACAGCAGAATCCCATCAGTGGAATTGGTAAGTGTATAATTATCCCCTATATCCAAAATGAGATCCACGTTTTTCCATGCCAATGCAGATCCTTCGTCTGCAACACGAGAATCATAAATCAGGTAATCAGCAGTCAAATTCCCATGGCGATTTTTGTATATCGAAGGGAGTTCTCTCGATAAGTAGAGTCTATCGAAAAGTCCAACGTAACCACATATCATATGGTCAGCAACTACGGACGAATTCTTGGGTATTGAGTTTATGGTGTTCATTAACAAATAGTAATGATTATCCGGTTTAAATGTGCTAATTCCATAGAAATGCTCCGCGAATCTACTCAATGGTATCGAAGCGCACAGTTGATTTGAAAGTATACCAAAAAAAAGTATCATCATAAGAATGTTATATAACAGAATTTTCTGACCTATTTTTGATTTTAGTATGCGTAATAGACGCCCAACACCTCCTATCGCAGAGATAAATATGAATGGTATATAGTATCCCTGATAGTGATGGTATACGCTATAAAAATCTGGAGTTATGGATGTGAAATTCATCACAGCCTCATGAAGTATAATAAGCATGGGTAACGGATCAAGAAAAGAAACAAAACCTAGGGGTGCAAATAAAAACACAAAATGATTCAGCTTCATATCAAAGTTATTGTGTGTTACTGCGTAAACCGGATTTGTGAGTGTGTTTATAATAATTTCTTGTGATGTGCTACCCAGATGAGACCAACGACGACTGCCGCTTCCATGCATCTGAAAGTAACTTGGTTGATCATAAAGCGGGGGCAATAGCAAAACCATGGTCAAGAAAGCCCATATAACACCCATCGAAAAAACGACGAGCCCTAGACGTTTGTTTTTTATAACGAATATTGTATAAATTCCTAACGCAGCCACCATGACCCCTACACTTTCCTGGGTTAGAAGGGCGAGAAATGTAAAAATCATCGCGCTCTTAAATCTGCCTTTCTCAATATAGTAAAAGGCGAATAAAATGAATGTTACAGACATCAGTTTCGGATGAAAACCGAATAAATCAGCTGCTTGGAGTGCCGGATATAATAGGTAACATATGCCGAATACCATTCCCGCAAAATTGGATTTCAGTTTGTCTCTGGCCAACCAATATATGGGTATCCCCCCGAGTGCAAGGAAAAATGTCTCCAAAAATTGTAATATGAATGGCCCTGGGAAAAGTTTATAGAGTGGTAAAAATAGCCAGAATATTGGAAAAAAATGGTACGGGAGATTAGGGACATTCTCAATTTCCAACAAACTATTGAAAATTCTTCCCTTGGACATCAAAGCTATTGCACGATTGTAAGGGCAAATGTCTCCAGTACAAACCCTGAAATGCCCAATGAATTGAACTCCCGTAAATATGAAAATGTGAACTATGAGAAAAAGGAGTAGAACTATGGTAAAAGCATGTACCCCTCTTAATGGGCATGATTCAAAAAATTTTATTATCCTTTTGAACATTTTCTTGTTCACTCTTGCCCACCATCTCACAAGTTTAATGCTTTATTTAATAGAAACTGTCATAAAAATTCCATAGTGAAAAAAGTAGACAAGCCAACTAATTAGAAAAGTAACATGTTCAGTGTTATCATCTCTGATACCGGTTCCCTGATTAATCGCATTCATCTTAACAAAATTCTTTTTAAAACCAGTGACTTATTAAGATTATGAAGGTGCTTCTCTTAAATCCGCCCAAATTCAGGGATAAAAACATATTGATAGACCCGATTGTGACCAGATGTTGCGGGACACATTACAAAGCCCCGTATTTATGGCCGCCCATTGGACTGGCGTACATAGCCGGTTATCTGAAGGGAAATGTTGATGTTAAGATAATAGATGCACAGGCCGAAGACCTTTCCACGGAACAGATCGTTCGGGGATGCAAGGGATATAACCTTGTATTGGTTAGCACTTCAACTCCCACCATCAGCAGGGATATTAAAATATGCAAAGAAATTAGTTCAGATAATGTAAAAGTAGGTTTGATAGGAGGGTATGCCAGCCAATTTCATAAGGAACTTATTCTTAAACGCGGCGTGGATTTTGTAATTCGTGGCGAACCAGAAAGGGTGATATTAAATCTCGTTGAAAATTTTGAAACATCTAACTTTGGCGGCATAAGAGGTCTGACATGGAAAAAAAATGACAAAATCTTCATTAACCACGCTGAAAAGCCGATTGATGATCTTAACTCCCTGCCCTTCGCTGCAAGAGAACTCCTGCCCAATGAAAGGTATTATGACATACTATCGAAAACAAACCCCATAACCTTCGCTATAACAAGCAGAGGCTGCCCATATGAATGCACATTCTGCCCTTCTTCAAATATCAAGTACAGAACAAGAACGCCGGAAAACGTATTCAAGGAGGTGGAAATAATTGAAAAACAGGGATTTAGAGATATTATGTTCTTTGATGATACGTTCACTATTGGAAGAAAAAAAGTTCTGAAGTTATGTTCATTTCTGAATACCTTGGATATTTCATGGAGGTGTCTTTCTCGTGCAGATACTATTGACAAGGAAATGATGGAAAGCATGTACAATTCAGGATGCTATCAAATACATTTTGGTGTAGAAAGCGGTGATCAGAACATGCTGGACAAAATGGGGAAGGGAGTCGACATAAAACAAATAGAACAGGTATTCAGATACTGTCACGAAATTGGAATAGAAACCGTGGCTTACTTGATGGTGGGATATCCGGGGGAAAGCGAACATACCATTAAAAAAACATTGCATCTGGTTAAACGTATAAATCCGGATTTTCTAACCTTCAATGTATTTACCCCTCTGCCAGGCTCAAGGATATTCAAGAAGATAGATTTGAAGGGCAGGGACTTGGGAAATTTTGATCTATTCTCAGCCTCTTTCTGTGATATGGATATTAGAGAAATACAAAGGATTATCATAGATGCTTATAAAAATTACTACTTCAGCCTGTTTTATCTTGCTCACAGAATCAGAAGGGTGAAAACTATGCATGATTTTTACAGACTCGTGAGACAGGGGGCAAAATTCATTTCGAAGAGAAGGTGGATATTTTGGGAACCCATCAGGCGATAGCTTCTATGTGCCCAAAAACTTTCTAGTCATTAGAAATTTTTTAAACATGATGTTCCATTCTAATTGGCAATTCCAAATACACAATTTACAGGAAAACAAGTTCTTTCTCAATTTATTATAAGATGGTGAAAACCAAAACTTTTTAAATTCCGTATTCTTTAAGTTGCCTATCGGTTTATTCATCATGAAATATCCGTAACATGGATAGATATTCCAGTAAGGATCTATCACGGGGTTAAAAAAACCGGCACCACAAGGTATTTTCGAGTCTTTGCCCAATAAGAATCTTTTCATTTCCCTCAGATACTCTAAGGAGTTGTCTATAATGCTATCCTTCTCTTTTTTTAGTTCGAAAAGTTTATTGAATAATCTGTCTATCTTATCTTTTTTAATTGTGTGCTTTTTCAGACCTTCGTTGGGGTCGATATTATGTAAAGCTATGAAGCCAATACTCTTTATGCCGAGTTTCTTCACCAGCCTTACTATGTCCACCACTTCTTCCACATTGATAACAGAAATCGTTGTCACGATATCAATCAATATATTTTTGTTCCTACATGCATTATTGAGATATCTTATGCCCCTGATAGTTTTTGCGTAACTCCCTTTCACCCCCCTTATCTTTTCATGCGTTTTCTCTTTTGCCCCATCCAAAGATATCGTTACGGAGTCTGGCCCAGCCTCTGCTATTTTTTCCGCTATTCTTTTTGTCACCAATGAACCGTTTGTGGAAAAGTTCACTGTTAAACCCCTTTTTTTGGCATATTTTACTATGTCAAAAATATCCTTCTTGAGAAGTATTTCACCCCCGGTTAAGGAAATAGCATTTGTTCCTGCACTCTTCACATCATCGATTAGCTTACAAACTTCTTTAAAACCCATTTCCTTTTTTGGGCTGTGTTTCCACAAGTTACACATTCTGCAACGGAGATTACATCTGTAAGTCGGAGTAAAAATTATATCCAACGGCCCCCTGAGAGACCTGAAACTTAGAATGGAGAAAGGCATGAGAAAAAAGGTCAGGACTTCACTGAGCATCCATCTTATATTTCTTTCCCTTAATTTTATCAAGGCGTATTTCAAATACTTTCTTCTCATGTAACGTCGTATAAGTTGATAACATTATCAAATTTAAGCTTTTGGACAGGCGGGTATTAGACAATGAATATTAAAATTTTATAATTATAATATACGCATGCTCGAATTTGTTTTTCCGCTTGTTCCCTACCTCAGTTTTTTCTCCATGTTGACGAGCTTGATTCTTATGCTGATTCTTTCAGTTTTCAGTTCAAATGATTTTAGGAAACAATTTGGCAAGATAAAGAAAAGTACTTGGTTAATTCTAATTGCAATAGTCATCTTCGGTTTCTATAATTTAAGCGCCTCCCCAAACATATTTACCACATTACATGATGAATACTCATTCGGAAGATATGCCGTTAGCTTGTTGAACGGGGATGCTGGATTTTTTGAGTCGTTTATAGGATATCAGATTTTCATGAGTTTCATATTTCTCATTTTAGGTCCTGACTTGAGCATAATATATGTAATTAACACGATATTTGGCGCACTTTCCATAATCCTGGTATTTCTTGTTGCTCACATGCTCTTTGGAGAGGAAGAAGCTGGTCTGTTTGCTTCCCTCTTATTTGCTTTATTTCCTTTAAATAACATCTATTTCAATACACTGGAGTGTTCTGCCTCCGTTATTTTCTTCAGCCTTTTGACCATTTTTTATTTTTTGTTTTACTTCAAGGTGAAGACCTCAAAGTCACAGTTCCTCGCTGCCTTATCGCTTGCCTTTGCTGTATTCTTCAGGTTAGAATTCATCATCCTCCCTATTCTCTTTGGTTTTATGGTTCTTTTGTTTGACTTCAGTTTGAAGAAGTATAAAAGTTTCAAACACTGGATTCCATGGATAGTCTTGGTGATCCTTATAATACCTGCCTTTTTACAGGTTTTGTGGAACATCCACCCTCTTCTCTCCGAAGGCAAGCATATCACATTTTCAAATCCTGATTATGGGATTTTCAGTCTGAAAGCCCTGTCCGAAAATGCGGGGAAGTTAAACCTAATTTTCATTTCCGATCTCTTCCCGCCATATTTTGTGATTTTGTTATTTCTCGGCTTGCTGTCACTTTTTATGAAAAGTAAGAAAAGGTTTATTTTCATTGTAGCTTGGATTTCGGTTTTGATGGGCATCTATCTCAGCTACTGGATATTATGGCTCAGGCACCTTTTGCCTGTGTATATGGCTGTTATAATAATTTGGGGGGGAGGAGCATCTTTCGTTGTTGATATTTTTAAGAAATTTGTTCATAAATTTTTGAATATAAAATTTTTTAACTCATGGGTAATTTTAGTTGTATTGCTCCTTTTATTTGTTGCTGCTTATCCATTCGCATACAGTTTGGAAAAGAAATATCCGATGTTTCTATTTTGGGGGGCAAGAGAGATATATCTAGAAAGGGAAGCCCTGTATTTTTTGGATCAGACCCTGGGCAGCTGCACGATAGTTATGGTTGACGACGAAGGATTGATATCAAGAGATTTGAAACCACTTAAGATCGAACACGTAATCAAGAATCCAGAAATTCTAGAGGAAACGACGAAAGATGGTTGTTTGCTGTATTTTGAGGATTTGTATTGTAGAGTACCAAGCGTTTTCTATACGTCCATGGAGGAGTTGGCTGGAAACTATACAAGACTGTGCAGAGAAATGCATGAAAAGTTTAATCTGACCGTTTACAAAAAATTCAACATTACTCTTCCGGAGGCCTATGAGAATTTTAGGCCAGAACTCATTAAAAATGATTGGGCAGAGTTTACTCTCTACAATGTTTCGGCTGGATGATGTCCCATTATTTTTATGCCTATAAGTCGCCGTTTTTCACTTTTTCAAAACTTTATGGGAAACGGGAAAACAAACATTTAATATAGAATTTTAATTAAAATTTATGGAAAACGAGAAAAAACGAGGGGTTGTTTTTGCAGTAATAATTGCAATTGCGTTGTTGCTATCTGTCGCGAGACTTGTTCTTGAGGACTTGACCGATATAAACCATCCAGATTGTACGATAGAATACGGTCGCGGAGAATGCATCAATAATTACTTGTCGGTCCCTTTCTATAACCCGAACCGGAAGGATATAACGAGTATAAAAATAGTTGTCCCGTTCGGGGTCGAAACCAACATAACTTTGCCGGCAGATTTCAGTGTGACTGAACCGTTAAAAAGCGGGAAAACAGGCGTGTTGAAACTGATTCCCTGTGAAGGGGATGTCGATATCCGTGGGTTTTCGATTGAATGGTGCTGTTCGGGAGAATGCTATAAGAGCAAAATGAACAAGGTCAGCGATAAGATAGGGATAGAATTTTAACTTTTAATTTCTGAGATGCCAAAACAATACTGGTGTCTGGATGTTTGATTTTCAGTCTTTCCTTTCCGGCAGTTTACTGTACATACTGCTTATTAACTTTGTTTTGATTTGTGTGTTGATTTTGGCCAACATAAGAAACATTGCCTCTTTTTTCAGAAAGATAAAAATACATGTCTGGGTGGCATTCATTTTAATTTTTCTTTTGGGTTCGTATT
>CAYPPH010000009.1:0-9489 GCA_964412565.1 uncultured Candidatus Saccharibacteria bacterium | reverse complement strand
CCCGACCCCCGCTTAAGACACCTTCTGGTTTCTTACGTCGCTTCGCTCCTATCTTTCCGCTGCGGGGGAATTTTTATTATCCGGCTACTCTTTCCACTTCTTCCAAGGTAGTTACTCCTTTGATCACTTTAATTAAGCCATCCTGCTTAACCGTGACCATTCCTTTTCTGACGGCCATTTTTCTCAAGCCGGCGATAGAGGACTCTTTAAGAATGAATTTCTCCACTTCGTCGTCCACTTGGAAGGCCTCAAAAATACCTATCCTTCCGCGATAGCCCGTTGAATTGCAGTCTGGACACCCTTTGGCCTCGGCTATTTTAGTGACCCTGGGAACCTTAACGCTCTTGGGAATTCCCTTTAATCCTTCTTTTATTTTCTTAAGCTCGGCAGCCGTCGGCTTCCTCAGTTTTCCGCATTTTTTACAAACTTTTCTCACCAACCTCTGGGCGACGGCCAAGTTGACCGCCGGCCCGATATTGGAAGCCTTGGCTCCCAGGCTGACCAATCTGGCGATAGTGCCCGCCGCATCGTTAGTATGCATGGTGCTGAAAACGAGATGGCCTGTCAGGGCTGCCTGGAGAGCTGTTTTAGCTGTTTCCGGGTCTCTTACTTCTCCCACCAGAATAACATCGGGGTCCTGCCGCATAATCGATTTTAAGCCGTTGGCAAAGTCGTACCCCTTCCTGCGCTGAACCTGAGTTTGGGAAACGCCGTCCAAGTGGTATTCGATAGGGTCTTCAATGGTAATGATTTTTATTTCCGGCTTCTGGATTTTTTTCAAGAAAGCGTAAAGAGTGGTGGTTTTACCAGATCCCGTGGGACCCGTGACGATAATCATACCGTTGGGCTTTTTTATTTCCTTATTAAAAGTAACCAGCAGGTCTTTTCTTAAGCCCAAAGCCTCCACTTCGATTAAATTCTTTGGGTTAAGCACCCTTAAAACCACTGTTTCGCCGTGCTCAGCGGGAAGAGTAGAAGACCTTATCTCTACTTCGGTCTCTTCCACTGCAATAGAAAAACGGCCGTCCTGGGGCTTGTCGGTCACATTGAGTTTTATTCCCGAAAGGAGCTTGATTCTGGAGAGAAGGGAATCGTAAACAGACTTGTCGATGCCGGTCACATTCTGCAGCAAGCCGTCTATTCTTACTCGGATTTTCGTTTTCTCTTCCGTGGGCTCCAAGTGAAGGTCGGAGGCGTCCAAATTTAGAGCTCCCCCCAGCACGAGCTCCAAAAGCTCGGTGGTTTTGAGACTCAAAGATTTTTCAACCTCTTTTTTGAAAGAGGCAATATTCTTGGCTGCCTGCCGTATTTTTTTAAACTTGGCAGCCGAGATTTTTATTCCCCCCGTTATTTCCGGCATTTATTAAATTACCCTTAATATTTTTTCTTGGGCCGACTTTAAGTCGCTCTCCCTAATCAAAAACAAAGTGCTGCTTCCGCGTGAAACGCCTTCGAAATTCTCCAGTATTCTTTTGGCTGTTTCCTGTTGAGGCGAATAAAAGATTCCCTTAACGATGGGCGGGGAAGCGTGGCTTTCCCAAAGGACGAGAAAATTGGGCAAAAACCTGAAATTAAGCTTGAGTTCTTCAACGGCGAAGCTGAGATCTTTGGAAGTAGCTTGGCAGTCCTCAAAATCCTTTTCCGTTAGGGAGACAGAATACAGCTGCTTTTCTTCGTTGGAATTAAGTTTTTCCAAAATTCTGCCCAGCAGCTTCACCTGGGAAACACTTTTTTGTTTATACAATTGGTGGATTATTTTCTGGTGGTCGGCTCCCTTTTCGATTAATTTGGCTGCCACTTCGAATGTTTTAGGCCTGGTTCTGGGGTTGCGAAAATTTTGGGAAGACCAAACAATGCCCGTCAGCAGGGCGGTAGCCGTTCTTCCATCGATCAATGGTTTACCTGTTTCCGTCAGCGACTCTATTAAAGTATTTGTTATTTCGGAAAGCGAAGAAGCGGGATCAATTAAGTTCACTTCGCCGAAATTCTCATTGCCGAGCGCATTATCGATATTAAAAACCGCGCTGTGGGAAATAACTTCGGTGTTGTCCCTGAATTGTTCGCCCAAAGATTCCAGGGAATCGGCTCCCAAAGTGACGACCAAATCAGTCTGGTCCTTGGGGACATCTTTTTGATTGATTCCTTCTACTTCTTCCGCCGTCTCGGGGAAAAAAATATCTTCCTGGCTTAAGTTGCCTTTCTCCGAGGAAAGATAAATCTTTAAGTTATTTCCCTCTTTTTCGTAGCGCATCTTGGTGACCGGAGACCGGGCAGTGTTAACGGCTATAACAAAATCGCCTGGTTGGGTTTTCAGGTCTAAAAGAAATCGCAATCTCTCGGGAACACCGTCTATAGACAGATTTGCATTTTTACCCAATTTCTTTAAAGTAAAAAAAAGCGCTAAAGCTGAGCCCAAGCTGTCTCCTTGGGATTCTGGCGAAGGCAAGATAAGGATATTCTGGGAATTCCTGATGATATTTTTTGCCTGGATTAAAGTTTCCATACGGTGCTATATTGTGCCATAACGAGTTATATTAACCTAACCCAAGAAATAGGAAAAGTCAAACCCCCAAATCCTTTAATTTTAACATGCAAATGGATTTCCTAACAAGAGACGCCTCGCAGACAAAAACAGTCGCCAAAATACTGGCCAAAGAAGTATTAAAAACGGAACTCGGCAACACGGCTATAATTATCGGCCTGGTGGGGGATCTTGGGGGCGGCAAAACCACTTTTGTTCAGGGGTTTGCCCAAGGACTGGGGATCAAAGGAAAAATTTTAAGCCCGACGTTTGTTATTTTAAGAAGGATGAAAATCCAAAATCCCCGCCTTGCCGGCAGGCAGGCAAGGTCCAAATTCCAAAATTTCTATCACATTGATTGTTACCGAATTGAAAAACCAAAAGAGCTTTTAGGGTTGGGTTTTAAAGAAATTATAGCCGATCCTCGCAATGTCGTGGCCGTGGAATGGGCAGATAAGATAAAAGGCTTACTGCCAAAAAATCACTTATCCGTCAAGTTCGATTTTGTAGATAAAAACACCAGAAAAATAACCTTATGGACAAAAAAAAATTAATTGTCATAGACGCCAATTCAGTTATCCACCGCGCTTATCACGCCTTACCTCCCTTAACCACCAAAACGGGGGAAACGGTAGGGGCTGTATATGGATTTCTACTGGTTTTTTTCAAAGCTGTCAGAGAGTTTCAACCGGACTTTGTGGTAGCCTGTTTTGACGTAAAAGGTCCGACATTCCGGCACAAAAAGTACGAAGGATACAAGGCCAAGAGGCCTCCCTTGCCGGAAGATCTCGGCAGACAGATTGGCAGAGTAAAAGAAGTATTGAGAGTTTTTAATGTGCCAATTTTTGAGAAAGAAGGATTTGAAGCGGATGATTTGATTGGTACTATTGCTCGCTTGGCGTCCCAAAAGCAAGTTGTGCCGGAAATAGAAACCATTATTTTAAGCGGAGACACCGACAGTCTTTATCTGGTTGATGAAAGAACCAAAGTTTACAATCTCAGAAAAGGAGTTAAAGATACGGTTCTTTACGATGAAAATATGGTTAAAGAAAAATACCAAGGGTTGGAACCAAAGCAATTATTAGATTACCGCGCCCTCAAAGGAGATGCCTCCGATAATATTCCCGGAGTTCCCGGGATAGGAGAGAAGACAGCCATTGAACTGATTAGGGAATATGGCTCTCTGGAAAATATTTATGAAAACGTATCGTTAATAAGCGGTAAGACGAGAGAAAAGCTGTTTCAGCATAAAGAGGACGCTTTTTTTAGCAGGGAGCTGGCTAAGATACACCAGAACGTTCCCATTGAGTTTAATTTGGAAAAATATCAATGGGGAGGATACGATAAAGAAAAAGCTAAAAAACTCCTTGGGCAAATGGAGTTCCAGAGTTTAATCAGCCGCTTGCCCTAACACGATCACATGGTTTTCCCCGACCCTCCTCTTTGGAACCAGTCGCTCCGCTCCTTGTGATTGCAGAGCAATCAAATAGAAACCTCGCGGTTTCTAACGCTTGTCTCACACACTGTTTTCTTACACGGGAAAACCAAAATTTTATTAAAATAAAATTTATGCCGGAATTACCCGAGGTGGAAACAATCAAGCGTCAGCTGGAAAAGAAAATTGTCGGTAAGAAGCTGGAAGGCAAAAAAATAACTGGAGTTCGCAGGCGCGCCAAGGTTTTAATGATTGATTTTGCCGACGGTTCCAGTTTGGTATTTCATTTAAAACTGACCGGTCAGCTGATATTCGGCGGCCAACCATCCAAATATACCAGGAAGACATTTGAATTCAACGATGGCTCAAAACTGTTTTTCAATGATGCCAGGAAATTCGGCTGGTGGAAAAAAGTAAAAAACACCAAGATCATTGAAAAAAAATTTGGTCCCGAGGCCTTGAAAGCAGACTTACAAACATTCAGAGAAAGACTTAAAAAACATCACAAAATGAAAATCAAGCCTCTTTTAATGAATCAGAAATTCATTGCCGGCATAGGCAACATATATTCCGACGAGATTCTCTTTGCCAGCCGGATCCATCCGGAACTGCGGGCGGGGAAATTGAGCGACGAGGAAATCAAGGAGCTGCATCAAAACATGAAAAAGATATTGCAAGAAGCCATTAAACACCAAGGCTCATCGGTTGAATACTATCTTGATGTTTGCGGCCAGAAAGGCGATTATGTTAAATACCACAAAGTCTACCAAAGGGAAGGTAAAAAATGTCTCCGCTGCGGCACCAAGATAAAAAGAATAAAGGTTGGCGGCAGGAGTGCGCATTATTGTCCCAAGTGCCAAAAACTATGATTATTTTCCTTTATGGACCGGACAATTACAGACTGAGAGAGAAACTGAAAGACATTGTTGAACAGTACAAGAAAAGCCACAAGAGCGGCCTTAACTTGAAGTTTCTTGATGGCGCCAAGCTTGATTACCAGGATTTCAAAGAAAAGTTCCAGCAGACCCCCATGTTCAAGGAAAAGAAGTTGGTGGTTTTGAAAGATATTTTGGGCAACAGAGAATTCAAGAAATTATTTTTGGAAAATTACCAAAAATTTGCCAAATCGGACGACATTATTGTTTTTTGCGAAGAGAAAGAAGTTTCAACCAAAAACCCCCTAGCGAAGTTATTGCTTAAGGAAGCAAAAACTCAGGATTTCCCTTTGTTGAACGGCGTCAAACTCAAAAACTGGATCAGGAAGGAGTTTGAAAAATACAGCTTGAAAACCGACGACAGAATAGTGGAGAAGCTTTCTAATTACGTGGGCAATGACTTGTGGCAGCTGGCCAACGAAATCAAAAAATTGGCAGCTTACAAAAAAAGAGGGAAAGTGAGCAATAGGGATATTGATTTGTTGGTAAAGCCCAAGATTGAGCCTGATATTTTCAAGACTGTTGACGCTATCGCCCAAAGAGATAAAAAAACGGCTCTAGCCCTGATTCATCAGCATTTAGAAAAGGGCGACAACCCCGTTTATCTTCTCTATATGATCAATTACCAGTTTCGTAACATAATGGCGGTCAAAGATCTTTTGGAGCGGGGAAAATCCCCGGGCCAAGCCAAACTCCACCCATTTGTTGTTAGAAAAAGCCGGGAACTGGCCCAGAAATTCACCTTGGATGAATTAAAAAAAATCTACCAAAAAATCTTTAAGGCAGATTTTAATATTAAGACGGGAAAGCTGGAACCGGAAGCCGCTTTGGATCTCTTGATCGCCGAGATCTAACCCTCGGCTTTTTTGACGAGCTTGGTCAGCCTGGATTTCATCCTGTCGGCAGTTCCCTTTTTGAGATAGCCGGTTTTGGCCACCTTATCCAGAGTTTGGTAGGCCTGAGGTAGAAGGTTTTTTGCCTCTTTTATTTTTTTTCGCTCAACCAAAGACCTGACCTGTTTGATGAGGCTTTTTATTTTCTTTTTGTTTATCAAATTTCTCTCTCTGCGCTTTAAGCTTTGCCTGTGAGCTTTTTTGGCGGCTTTAGTTATTGCCATACGTTTTATCTCTACCATCTTTTATCTTTTTTATCAAGTCCCTCAGTTCGGCCGCCCTTTCAAAATCCAGGTCGCGGGCCGCTTTTTTCATTTCTTTTTCCAACAATTTTACGTCATTGACCGCCCCAAATTCAGTCAGGGCCGCATCTTTTTCCTTAACCCGCGAAAAAGGCCAATCTCTAATTCCTTTGACGATAGATCGGGGAGTAATCTTGTGGGCTTTATTGTATTCTTCCTGTATTTTTCTTCTCCTGTTAATTTCCTTTATGGCCGCCTTCATAGACTTAGTCATTTTGTCGGCGTACATAATTACCTCGCCCTTTGGGTGGCGGGCCGCTCTGCCCATGGTTTGAATAAGGGTGGTTTCGTTTCTCAAAAAGCCCTCCTTGTCGGCGTCCAGTATGGCCACCAGACCGACTTCGGGCAGATCCAGTCCTTCCCTTAAAAGATTGATTCCCACCAGAACGTCGTATTTCCCTTCCCTTAAATCCTTCAATATCTGGGGCCGTTTAAGGGTTTTAACTTCGGCGTGCAGCCACTGCGTCTTTATTCCTTCTTCAGCCAGATGGTCGGAAAGGGCCTCAGCCAACCTCTTTGTCAGGGTGACCGCCAAAATCCTCTGCTTGGCTGCCACTCTCTTTTTAATTTCTGCCGTTAAATCTTTAACCTGGTTTCCGGTCGGCCTAACTTCAATGAAGGGCTCTAATAGTCCGGTCGGCCTAACCAACTGCTCAACCAGTAAGGGATTTTGAGATTTGGCTGTGTGGAGCAGTGGAATTTTTGAGATTTGGATCTTTTTCATTTCATACGGGCCGGGTGTTGCCGATACAAAAATGGCTTGTTTAACTCTGTTTTCAAATTCATTAAGATTTAGGGGTCGGTTGTCTACGGCCGAGGGCAGGCGGAATCCGTATTCAATGAGCGTTTCCTTGCGAGCCCTATCCTGTCCGGCCATGGCTTTTATCTGAGGCAGGGTCATGTGGGACTCGTCCACAAAGACCAGGAAGTCCTTATTGAAGTAATCCAGGAGGGTGCAGGGAGCAGAACCCGGTTTCCGGAACTCCAGATGCCTTGAGTAATTTTCCACTCCGTGGCAAAAACCGGTTTCCTTGAGCATTTCCAGGTCGTATTTGGTTCTCCTCTCCAGCCTCTGGGCTTCCGGCAGCTTGTTTTGCTTCTTCAACGCCTTTAGCTGGTCTTCCAGCTCCGATCGGATATTTTCCAGGGCAATGTCCATCTTTTGTTGAGGGGTCACCCAAAAATGGGCGGGGAAGAGCTGATAGGAAGATGTTCTTTCTTTGAATTGCGGAGAAAGGGAGGCGGAAGCCACAGATAATCTTTCTATTCTGTCCCCCGTCATTTCAATGCGCAGCATTTCTTCCCCAGTGACAGAATATATGTCGATGATGCCGCCTCTGATTCTGAAAGTGCCAGGTTTAAAATCAATGTCGTTTCTCTGGTACTGTAGAGACACCAGATGAGAAATCAACTCTTTTCTCTTTATCTCTTTACCGGGATTCAGTTTCAAGGAAACTTTCTGATAGGCCTCGGGGGAACCGATGTTGTAGATACAAGATACCGAGGCCACCACAATAACGTCGTCTCGGCTTAACAGATCCTGGGTGGCAGCGTGTCTTAATCTATCAATCTGTTCGTTTATCCTGGCGTCCTTCTCTATATATGTATCCGATTGGGGGATGTAGGCTTCGGGCTGGTAGTAGTCGTAGTATGAAACGAAGTAGTGGACGGCATTGTTGGGGAAGTATTCTTTGAATTCCTGGTAGAGCTGGGCGGCCAAGGTTTTGTTGTGAGAGATGATGAGAGCAGGCCTTTTTGCCTTCTCTATGACTTTGGCCATGGTAAAGGTTTTGCCGCTTCCCGTTACGCCCAAAAGCACCTGGTGTTTTACACCGGATTTGACGTTTTCTGTTAGTTTTTTGATGGCTTGCGGCTGGTCACCTCTCGGCTGATAATCTGAAACTAGCTTAAACATACACTGCATTTTACCTTTAATTTACCTTCTCTTCAAGTTATAATAAAGTTATGATTCACTATCTTAAGGGGAAAATAGAATGGAAGGATGACAAGATGGTCGTCGTTGAGATAGGCGGCATAGGATATGAGGTTTTTTGCTCGCCTTCCACATTAAGCAAGCTGACCGAAAGAAAAGAAGTTAAACTTTTTACTTATTTGCATTTAAAGGAAGAAGCGGCTGAGCTTTACGGTTTCTTGACTCAAAAAGAGCTGGAAATATTCGAGGTTTTGAATGACATTTCGGGTATAGGGCCCAAGACCGCTATGATGCTGGCTTCTTTCGGGTCGCTTCAGAAGTTGAAAGAGGTGATAGAAAAAGGAGAGCTTCCCCATGAAATAAAAGGCATCGGTAAAAAGCGGGCTCAAAAGATACTACTGGAGCTGACGGGAAAGATTAACGAGATAAGCGTTGCTAAAAAGACGCCGGAGGCCGACGAGGCCTTAGATGCGCTGGTTTCTCTCGGTTTTCCCAGCCAGAGAGCCAAAAACGCTCTCTCCCAGGTTCCTTCCAACATTCAAGACACAGAAGAGAGAATTAAAAAAGCATTGGAGTATTTAGGCAAAAGATGAACCTCGTTAGAAGCGAGAATAACGGGGCATAAAGTAATTAATAACGACAAGGTCGGATAACCAATATAACTTAAGCCAGGCTGCGCGAAAACAATTTATCAGAATAAATTTTTTCACCACTGGTTTCTAACGGGGTGAAGGAATTGATTAAAAAATTCATTCCCGCTTTCGTATTGAGCTGGTATCACTTCTTATTGGCTTTTTTCGGCGCGCTCATCTACAGATTCCCCTCAAAGAAGCTGAAGGTTGTCGGCGTTACGGGGACTAACGGGAAGACCACCGTAGTCAGTATGACCACCAGCGTTTTGGAGGAAGCCGGATACAAGGTGGCTTCCCTTTCTTCGATTAAATTCAAAATCGGAGACAAGGAAAAGCCCAATACTTTGAAAATGACGATGCCGGGGCGCTTTAAAATACAAAAGTTCTTAAAACAAGCGGTGGAAGCCGGATGCCGGTATGCTGTTTTGGAAGTAAGCTCCGAAGGCATTAAACAGCACAGGCACAGGTTCATTGATTTTTCCGTTGCTGTTTTCACCAACCTGACTCCTGAACACATTGAATCGCACGGAGGATTTGAAAACTATAAGAAAGCCAAAGGAAAACTTTTTCAAGCCGCAAAAAAGGCCCATATTATCAATATTGAAGATGAAAACTCGGAATACTTTCTACAGTTCCCGGCTGAAAAAAAGTATACCTACGGTCTGGAAAGCGGAGAAGTCAATAATAAGGAGTTGCAGCTGGGTATAAAGCTCCTGGGACAGTTTAATGTTTACAACGCTCTGGCCGCCATAGCCGCGGGACTTTCTCAGGGCATTCCCTTGGAAACCTGCAAAAAAGCGGTGGAAAGCGTTAAAGAGGTGCCCGGCAGAATGGAAAT
>CAYPPH010000008.1:0-10282 GCA_964412565.1 uncultured Candidatus Saccharibacteria bacterium | reverse complement strand
ACTTATGCAGTAAAATTTGTAGAACCTGATTGGGTGGAGATTGACAACAGTGACGGTCATCTCGATGGAACAGCCAGTGGAATAACCTTCTCTACATGGATTAATATATCCAACCCAACAGGCGATTATCAGTATTGGATTGAGAACACAGTAAACGATACAGCAAGCGGAATAAATTACAGGGGATATATAGACCCTTCAGCTCATTCTGTTTGTGCCGTATCGACAGGCACATATACGGCATGCACATCAGTTGCTACATTATCTGCAAATACCTACACGCATTTGGCGTGCGTGTGGAACACATCTGACATTCTCGTTTATGTGAATGGCCAGTTAGATAATCAATGCTCAAGGCCAGGCTCTATTAACCCTTTCCATACGACTGTTTATCTCGGATATTCTCCTTTGCACACAACCCAGTCGCTTACTGGCCTGCTTGATGACATGAGGGTATGGGCAACAGCTTTAACATCAGATGAAGTGTATAACGAATATGTAGGAAACTTGACTTATGAATCAACAGATACCACACCCCCAACAATAACCCTTAATTCTCCTGCAAGCGGCAACGTGACAGAAAAAACAGGACCTTATACAAATATTAGGTTTGACTGTTATGTCACGGATTCTATCAATGTCACCAATGTAACGCTTTATGGTAACTGGTCGGGAGGCTGGCACGCCAATGAAACCAATAGCTCCGGCCTAAACAATGTAAATTACACATTCTCAAAATCCCTGCCAGAGGCAACATATATCTGGAACTGCTACGCCTGTGACAATTCGAGCAACTGCGGTTTTGGAAGCAATGCCACATTCACCATAAGTGACACAACACCACCATCATACAGGAATCAGGGAAGCAACGCCACATCGATAAATGCAGGGGACGCCATACTCCTTTACGCCGAGGGCTATGACATAGAGCTTGATTCAGCCACTCTCCAAACAAACACAAGCACAATTACAAGTCACCAATTCCCTGATGACCCATTTACAAAATACGGCAGTAACCCCGTATATAGCAATGGAGCAGCAATAGGAACGCCTTATGTTTATAAGGACAATTCTGGCGTGTATCACATGTTTTTTGAGAATCAGAAAGGCACATCACCATTACACTACAGGATAACTTACATGAACTCCACTGACGGCATTAACTGGGGGCAAGAGTATGTTGTTCTTGATGTCGGTTCTTCAGGGCAGTGGGATGACGCAGGAGTCAGCAACCCCCATCTTGTTCAGGTGAATGATACCTATTGGTTTATGTATTATGTCGGTCATAATGGCTCAACCGTCAGAGTAGGAATGGCATACACGTTGACGACGAGGGAGAACTACTGGATTAACTGGACCAAATATGAAGACAACAAGTGCACAACAGACCCAAACGGTGACGGTTGCGTTCTCGACATAAATGACACGGCAGGGGCTTTTGACAGCAAGTATGTCACCTATCCGTCTGTGCTTCTTAGAAATTCAACCTTCCATGCGTGGTATTCAGGATATAATGGCAGCATACATAAACTGGGGTATGCCAACTCTACGGACGGAGTAACATGGACAAAATATTCAGGAAACCCTGTATTCGAAGGAACAGACAACGCAAACGACTGGGACCAGCTTGATATTATAAACAGTTTCGTGCTTGATATGGGATATGCTTACTTCAATGTTTACAGTTCAAAGAACAGCACAGACATTTACAAAATAGGCTGGGCGAATTCAACCGATGGAATATCATGGACAAGAGGCAATGAAATAATAGTAGATGCTGGCGATACCGGTGACTGGGACGATGGATGGGCTACTTCACAGTGCGTTCTTAACGACACAACGGAATGGAAGTTATGGTATGAGGGGACTCATTCAGGGGCTTATGCCATAGGACTTGCAACGCTTGATATTTCAAATATAGCTGACTGGGTCGATGACGACTCGCTTTCCCTCAACCAGAATTCTACATGGACATGGTCTAATTTCACGTGGTCGAACGCCAGCATATCAGCAGGGACAATCGCATGGAGGATAAAATACAACGACACGTCAGGGAACACGAACACCACACCAACCATGACATTCGAGATATCATCAAGTGACACAACCCCTCCAGACATCGCCTTTGTTTCTCCGACGGCCACGAACGGAACCGAAAGCGAGAACAAAACCTACATAGTCTGGAACATGTCGGTTTCCGAGAACATAGGCTCTTGCTCGTTCGACATCAACGGAACCAATCATACAGGAACAATAATAAACGCCTCCGCCAACAGCTACTGTTACTACAACGAAACAGGTCTTTCCGGGAACGTGACACGCTGCGCATGGGGATACGCAAGTGACGGTTCCGGGAACCTTAATAGAACACTGGATTACATCTGCAGGAGCACGAACGAGCAGATGGATTTTGTTCCGCCTGGTAGCGTAACAGGGCTCGGAGACACCGCGATACGGTATAGCTACATCACATGGTCATGGACAAACCCAACGGATGGTGATTACGACCACGCTGAAATCTATATAAATGGAACGTTCAAGACCAACGTATCCACGCCAACAGCGTATTACAACTTCACGGCAGCCTCAGCTAATACAGGCTATCTGATACAGGTGATAACAGTGGATACGAACGGGAATAGAAACACCAGCTCGGTGACAGATTACGCCGAAACCCATGCGTCGTGGACGCTTAACGCCTACAGCGCAACCACAGGGGGCGGACTATCAAGCTGGAATATTCACATCTATAACAGCACAACTAATTTCTATGGCACGGGACTGGACAATCCGACCACCTACGATGTCTTCAGCCTGCCTCAAGGCAGCGTGACAGTGATTTTCTGGAAAACCAGCTATTACAATGCGACATACTCTGCAAGCGTGAACACTACATCCAACGGCAACCTTGCAGGTTACCTTATCCCTACAAGCTCAAACCTCGTGGATATAACCTCTCCAACAAACGGCCAGAATGTGACAGGGTCAAGCGTGTCCGTGACGGTAAGCACACCTTCACATATATCGGGAACAATAAACATGGATTACATCCTGACAAACGGGTCATGGACAACACTCTGCACTTCCTGCACATCGTATTCGGGCTCCATTCCCATCAGCGGATATGGCAACTGGACCCTTACCGTTAGAGGCACCAGCTCCCATTACGAAACCATGAATGACAGCGTATATTTCACTAACTACTACAGCTATTACACGAACGTCACGGTTTACGACGAGATGACCGGCCAGCCGTTCAACGTTTCCAACACCAACTCCACGACACTGTGGGTATATTGCGATAACCAGACTGACACCTACACACTCTCCGACTATTATTATTCCAATCTAAGCACGAGCTGTGAGGTGGATTTCGTCCGTCTCCAGATAGAGCAGAACGGCTATACATACTACCGGACTTTGATACCCGAATACCACAGCGGAGAGCTGAGATTCTATATGATTGACGCTTTCAATTACACCCCGATTGAAAAAGTGGTGACCCTGATAGACATAACAGGCGATTTCATAGGGTCGGTCTACCACCTTAAGAAGGTTATTGGCAATCAGAACCAGTTCATCATAGATCAGAGGTTCGATGCGGAAGACAAGGTTGTGTTGTATGTTATCGAGGGCGAGAAGTATTCCGTCAGCGTGGAGAACAGTAACGAAGAGCGAATAATGGGATATCTTGTGCCAGATGACAGCCCAACAGGAACGGTTACGATTTCAGAGGTTCAGTTTCTTCCTGACTATTCAGGAAAATCAGTGATGAAGGATGTGAGCTGGTCATTCAATGCCGACCCCATGACAAAAATAATCCAGTTCGCATACAATGACTCAAGCAACAAGACAAGCGTTGTGAATTTCTGTGTTTACAACGGTTCAAACATATCGGAGTCCCTGTTCTGCGACAGTTCCACCAGCTCGAATGCGGTATTCAGTTACAATTTCGCGGATGAGAACCAGACATATATACTGAGATTCAATGCCACACATTCGGAGTATGGCAATATCGGTGAAGACAAGACCATAGGTTTCAGCCACAAAATGTTCAGCCTCGGCGACATTTCTGACATGTGGTATGGGATAATAGCGATGATGGCGGTTATGGTTATCAGTTGGGGATTCAGCGCGCTCCACTCCAGGACTGGGGCGATAGTAACAGTTTTATTTGCGGGGTTCTTCTATTACATAGGGTGGTTCACATACTTTACGTTGCTCGGCTACGGGCTGATGGCATTGACGATGATAATAGCTGTGGCCGCAAAGCTTTCGGAGGGTGGTAAGGGATGAGAGCGTATGACATAGCATTGTTCCTGATATGCTTCAATCTATTTGCGAATGTGGTGAATGGACTAGCGTTGTTTCCCTACCACCAAGACTATCAGCCAGAAACACAGTGGGACACAAACATGCGGGATATTGTTGAGAATGGTACTTTCAATCCAGGCAGTAGTTCCCAATTAACAAACGTGGATTTGTTGTGGGGAACCATATCTGGATTTTCAACATTTGTTCACACAATGTTTACATTTATTGATGGTAGTGTAGGGGTATATACTACAATAACAAGAATCTTACCTGACCCAACAGGTCAGGTGCAGATAATAGCGGGGGCCTTTTCAATACTGATATACGGCATTTATGCAATCTCGATAGCACAATTCCTAAGAGGGGTAGGTTTCAAGACTATAGAGTGATGAAATATGGCAGACTGCTTTGCGATACTCTTGCAGGGGGATTTGATAGGTGCAACCATCTGCCCCTTCACGAATGTCATGTATTACTGGTTCTATGCCATAGTCTTTGCGGGGATAATGATACCCGTTTATATAAGAACACAGGATACACTCCCCCTTTTCACAGGCGGTCTTATACTGTTTGCGGGCATGACAACATTGCTCCCGCCAGAGGTTCATTCAATACTGTATTTCTTCATAATCCTGATGGGCGCAGGATTCCTCTATAGGATTGCAAAGGCCATGAGGTGATATAATGCCGAGAAGAAGAAAAGAACTCAAAATTAATGAGATTCAGCACATGTTCAAAGAAATCAAGAACTCAAGGGTCTTCATGATGAACTACAGCCCAGAGCTGAATGGTCACATAGGGGTTTTCAAGAAGCTTCAGAAGAGGATACCGGACAAGAATTTTTATGTGCTTTACGACAAAAGAAGCAAGAAGCTCGTTTTGATAAACCCACCCGTTTATAAATAAAACGGGGGGGAGGGTTTTAGTTATATATTACTCACGTTATTAGGCAATCAGCATAATCGGAGTTCCCTTGCGGGATATAGCCACGATGATGGCACAAAGGTGAAGCTTATGAGGTCAATGAAGGGACAGACAGCAGCGGCCATCGGTCCTGTGCTGAGCGTCCTCGTCATGGGCATTGGGCTGGCCATCGGCATATATGTATTCGCAACCTTCGCTGGCACATCGACCATGACTGGCCTGACAGGAACAGCCAACAGCACGTGGCAGAGCGTTTCCAGCAACACATACAGCGGACTGTTGCTCTTGTCAATCGCAATCATTGTGATTGCCGCTGGTTCGATAATCTATTACCTGCTCAGCTCCTTCAAGGTTTAAGGGCAGCGTGATAGGTCTATCGTCAAATGGGGCATTCGCCCCATCCATTACTTTTTTATATATGTTCTGTCAAAAAATTACTAAGTGAAATGAATGCCGGACTTGAAGGTGCTTCTGCCTGTGTTGGCCATGCTGATAATTGGGTTAATACCGACAGTCCTCGCCCAGGCGGATTTCAATATAGACGTCCAATACGAGTATTACTGCAATATCACTTCCGGACAGCTCCAGATTAACGCAACATGGTATGAGGACTCCACGCAGCACACCTATAACCAGACGATACAATGTAATTATGGCTGCCTGAGAACAGCTGATGGCGGTTACACATGCAAGGAATTCCAGGACGATATGCCGATTCCCGCAGAGATGTATTTATTCCTTGAGATTGTCGCATTTATTTTTCTCTCAGTGGGGGTGATAATGAACAACACTGTAATTTCGAACAGGAGTGAAAGGGGTGAAACATATAGTATGCTCATATTCCCTATACTGGCGGCAGTGCTTTTCGGGGCTCTCGGTGCCACAAGCTTTAACATGCTTATCGGAGACGCAATATACTATTCCTTGGGCCTGGCCGCACTGAATTTCAGCATGTTTATGGTTTCCTTTGTGTATATTTGGTTCCTGAACTTTAAGGTTCTTGGGAAGGCTTTTGCAGGAGAGGACTGACCCCCCCTACCGTGACATATTTAAAGGGGTTGCCCAAATAAATAATGTCAAAAAACATTTATGTGACGGGGTAATAAGGAATGAACGAAGATTTCTTGACACAAGCGCAACTTGCCGAGCCTGAATCTGATGAGGACTGGGAGCGATTGCAGACACGTGAGGATTTTGTGAAGGTCATAGAAACGCTGACCGAAGAGAGGGCCATACCAAAGGAATTGAAGAACGCCTTCCCTCTATGGGCGTTCTGGGACAAGGAAGTCACGCTTTCCAAACTTAATTCAGTGGACAGGCAGTTGCTTTCGAACCAGATAGCTATAGTCAGAAACTTCATCCTCATGTCAATCCCGTCATACAAGATAACGCTTCCACTTCTGATGGACTTGGAGAACTTGGAAACGAAATTCAACATAAAACTCACAAGGGGAGACGGCGGGTTTGAGAGGAAGCAACTGACCACCCACACCCAGGTGCGACAGTCGTTCACCGACAGCGGGATGGTTTTAAAATCAGGCAGGAAGCCTGGCATTCTGAACAGGATTTTCGGGGGAGGAGGTAGAAGGGAATGATTCTTCTTCTCATAACAATGGCAGGGATGTTCGGGATTGGCGGTCTCCTGTTTACCTTCGGGGCCCCCCTTGAAGTGATGGTGTTCAGCCTGCTCGTCTACTTCTTGACTGCCATTATTCCCATGCTTCTGATTCTGGTCAAAACGCCCGCACAGACCTTTCTGTTCTCATCCCTGCGGGGAAAGCCCCTGCTTGAGGCCAGAAGGCAGGATAAGAAGCTTGAATTCACGCCTGGCGATTTCGGAGGAGGGATGGCCAGCTCGAAGAAATACGGGATGTTCCTTGTCGATTCGGACTCCGTTTATCACGAATCAAAATCCGGCCTCCCTGTCCTCCCCGTAGACCCCTTGGTGGGGATAACGCTTGACAAGAATATTATCGAACTGATGAACGGCCTCAAGAAACAGGGGATTGAGAATATCGAATCTGCGGAGAAACTGAATGACTTCTGGTATAAATGCAATAACCAAATTGAAAGGAAGGGGAGAATAGAGTCCTGCGGGTTCGAAGGCGTGCCATTATTCAAAAAAGAGGACGAATACGACAATGATGGGAATGTCGTCGGCCAGAAATATGTTGTGGTCGGCTGTCCGAAATGCAAGGCGGGACCCGATATGCTTGAGAAAGCCGAACTTAATATAAAAGTCCCGACAGGCCGGGCAGTGGGATTCAACAAGATTTCGCAGTATTTCAAATACAACTACAACCCCCACCTGATAGCGTCCACCGTGGAGAGGAAAGTCCGGGATCAGATTGAGAAGATGAGGAGTCCGCCGAGCAAATGGATAGGCCTGGGTCTTGCCGTTGTGCTGATATTCCTGGGAGCCGCGATTGCGTATGTGGTGATAAACAACCAGTCGGCCCAGGCTGTGAATACGCAGTGCTGCACGCAGTTGGCGGAACTTGCCAAGAGCACGGCCAAGGCGGTGACCTCGGGGGGCTCTAATCTGGTGGGGTGATGTTGTGTGGCTTTTTTTGAAGAACTCGCCTCTCATGGCTCCAAGCTTGAGATACTCCTCCTTCAAAGCTATTTCGAGCAGGCTGAACTCTCGGCACAAGCCTGCCTGACCAAACCAAGCATCCATAACATAGACGAATGGTATAGCTGGCTGAGGCTGGTGTGGTCAAAGGTGGACTGCATCATGTCGCCGGAGGAGCGCACACACATAGGTAAGTGGTTCAACAAATATCAGGAAGTGTTCGGGGAACTGGTGACTCGGCCATCAATGAGGAAAAGAAAGGTCCATAGCTTAGTTCTCATGGCGGAATGCGTAAACCATCTAAATAAGATTTATGTTTATATCCGAAGGAGGACCCAGGCAAGGGGCATGCACTTCAGGTATTGGGACAAGCCGTCCTCTTTAGATGATGCACTGGAGGAGCTTGATCGTTATGACAAAAGAAACAAGGAAAATAGGTAGGCCGAGGAAACACGTGGATATAAAGGAATTAAGAGAGATTTACGAACGGCTCGGTTCATACAGAAGGACGGCGGAAGAATATAACCTGCCACGAAGGGGAAGGCAGCGGATTTCGCATGAACAGGTCAGGAGGATTCTAAGCAAGGTGCTGAAACATGACGACAGTGAAGAAAGTGGCGACCTATATCAGGAAGCTTCAGGTTGAGAAGGGCTACGATGTTCCCATTGCGATAACGGGGATGGAACAGGCAGGGAAATCCACCGGGGCCATGCAGATCGGGCGGGAGCTTCAAGGCGGCCTGGACCTCGAACGGAACATAGGATATACGATTTTAGAATGCTCTGAAAAAATACAGGCGCTCGATATGTATGACTGGTTCAACTCGGACGAGGCCATAAGAGCGATGTATAAGAGGGATTTCGCCTCCCCTGAGAATAAGGAGTTGATAAAGCAGTTCGCCCAGGTTGGATACAAGCGGTGTGCGTTTTTCTTCTCAATTCCCAATTTCTGGGACTTAGATCCTTTCTATAGAAACCACAGGGTTAAAATATGGATTCATGTGGTGGACAAGGAGATGGATGAGAAAGGAAGACCGGTGCAGTTCCATGCCGTGGTCTTCCGCAAGGACTGGAACCCTTTCATATCCGACCCGTGGCATCAGAAAGAAAACCAGAAAATCACCGGCAAGGTGTTCATGAACATGTTTACTCCAGTAGAGAAGAAGGTAAGAACGCTTTCAAGGACCAACATCTATATGGGATACTTCAGATACCCCCCGTTGCCCGACAAAATATGGGAAAAGTACAAAAAGATCTCAGAGGAAAGGAAAAAGCAGAGCCTCGTGGGGCAGATGGCCACCAGAGACGTGCTCCTGTTCAACACACTTCTCTACAACCTCAACCACAGGAGGAACTTCTCTTCCAGGGAACTGGAGGCCCTGCTCGTCCATCCCGCACGGCCCGAAAGCAAGCCTTTCATGACATACAGGCAGATACAGAATAGAATAAAGCGGTATATGGACATCTATTAACGTGGCTTGTGCATATTCCCGCATATCGGGCAGGTGCAAAGGCCGTTATTCTTTTCTTCTTCCATACATCGGATATATATCTTTACTGGCTTCATATCCTTGAAGCCGATACGGAAGCCTATCTCGCCAGTGGCCATCAGGCGATTGAGGTTTTGTATGATGGTGGGCGTGGATAACTGAAGAAGCTCCTCTATTTGCTTGCGTGTGAGGCCTTCGGCATGCTTTTCAAGCAGCCTTAAAACATCCTCGACTGCCATGTTTGTCTCTCTCCAAACCTTTTTTATCTGAACCCTTCCATCATTTTCAAAACTTCCCCTGCAACGCCCCAGTTCGTGAACCCCTTGCCTTTGAGAATCTCCGTGTAATAGTCTTTTGGGTTTTCATGTCTGCCATAAAGGTGGGAATCTTTGTATCTCGCATTATCCAGGAGGTTTCCGATCGCCACTACATGGTGAAGATAATCCAGTGCAACCTTAGAAAGCTCATTTGAAGGGTTTGTTGCCATGAATAATATAGCTCTTGGGTTGATTTTTGCTATGTTTTTAAGGATAGGCTCAATATGGGAACGGTTGATGGCGTAGAGAGCCATCCTATCGGTTGGGTGGCTTTCTGCAGCGTTGGGCTTTTGTCCAGAAACCGCAAAATTACTGTTTCTTCCCGCACACATTATATAAATGTCGGAATAGGGTATGTCGATTGTCTTAATTACCTCTGTCCGGGAGCCCAAGATTCTCGCCAAAGATTTGAACTCCAAGAATTCTGCCTCCAATTTTGACCTGTCAGTATCGACAAGGTAAAGTTCTTGTGCTGAGCCAGTAATAATTATATTGTTTGCTACAGCCGAGCCGACGTTTCCAATTCCAATCACACAAACTTTCATCTAATATCACACTTATGATAGTTCTCAGGTGTAAGCTCACGGCAAAACGTTTGCGTCGTTAGATCGCACCTGTCTATTATCTTGTTCTTCACTGCCATCTTTCTGATCTGGCAGCTT
>CAYPPH010000007.1:0-11175 GCA_964412565.1 uncultured Candidatus Saccharibacteria bacterium | reverse complement strand
GTAGCCGTGAGGGGGATTTTTGACCAAATTTAAATGTTCCTCGGAAAAGTCAATTGTTCTTAGGGGAATATTCAGCTTATCAGCTGCTTTCTTGGCCGCCTTGTCATTAAAAAAATGGCTCTTGAATGAAAGAGCCGCGACCTCGATTCCCTGTCTTTTCAATAACTCGGCAGCTAATATGGAATCCAAGCCGCCGGATAATAAAACAAGCGCTTTAGTTTTTTTCATTTTGAAACTTGGTGTAAAAGATTTTACAATCCTCTATATTGTCAAAAACAACGGAAGCGGGACCAATGACACACTCAGAGCCGATAAGAATCCCGGGCATAAGAGAGGAATTGATGCCGATATTGGTTTTCTTTCCGCTGATTACCCCCAATGAATTAAGCCCGCTGCCCACCTTTTCATTTTTAACCTTCACTTTTACCTCGCCCCTATCCAATCTGACATTAGCCGTAACGGTGCCGGCTCCCACCCGACAGCCTTCTCCAAAAATCGAATCGCCGAAATACCCGGAATGAACGTGAGCATCTTTCTGAAAAATAGATCTAGCTACTTCAGCTTGAGCTCCCACCATCGCTCCCTCTTCCAAATCGGCGTATTTCCGAACTAAAGAATTTGTGCCCACTATTGCATTGTCGCCAATATAGCAGGGCCCCTTAATGACAGCCCCTTCCATAATTTTGGCTTCTTTACCCACATAAACCCGGTCTTCAATAACAGAGTTCTTTGCCACTTGGGCCGACTCTTCAATTTTAGTTTCAAGATAATTGTCCATTAGCGCCCTGTTTAATTTCAATAAATCCCAGGGATACTTCAAAGACGGCGCTTCCTCCTCTGTTATTACCACTTTAGCTTCTTTTTCTTTCATAAACAGGTTTAACGCCTCTTCGAAGTCATACATGCCTCTTTTTACTTCCTGGTAATAAGTGAAAAATTCGGGCGACAAAAGATATATCCCAATTACCATAATATCGGAAGGTGCCTGCCCGGCAGGCGGCTTTTCGATAATTCCCAAAGCTTTGTCGTTTTTTAAATTCAGGATGCCATAATTTTCCGGACGGTCTGTTTTTTTACCCAACAAAACTAATTCAGAATCATTTAATTTTTCAACCATATTCTCTGCCACCTGGCCGATTTCAAAGTGATATGGATTTAAAACAAAGAAGGGACCCTTAACTAATTCTTTAGCCAAAGATAAAGCATCGCCCATGCCTTTAGCTTCAGGTTGAACCAGATACTTTATCTCCAATCCGAATTCATACCCCTTCAATCCTTCTTCTATATCTTTTTGCGGTCCCTGTATTATTACAACTTCCTTCAAGCCGAGCCTCTCCAGTTCTTTGATGGTGTAGTAAATCAAAGGACGACCCATTATGGAAAAAAGGGACTTGTGCTGGTAATTTAACGGCCAAAAGCGAGAGCTCTCGCCGGCAGCCAAGATTACGGCCTGTGAGACTTTCATAAAAAAGAGATTAGTGTTTTGGCAACTTTTTGGGGATCGTGCTCCAATATTCCTCTTTTGAGTAAATTTTTACCAATGAACTTTTTCTTTGGGAGTTTTCTACTGTAGCTGACCGGTTTTATCAATTCTTTGTGCTTTCTTTTGTATTTCATGACGGTTTCCTTGTTCGGAAAACTGTTGTTATAAACCACTCTGTCCAATTCGGTGCCCAGCATCTTTTCCACGGCCTGGGCAAAATCAATAACTGAAAAATCATTGGTTTCGCCGTATTTGGTCATCACGTTGCAGAGGTAAACTTTCTTGGCCCGGCTCTTCCTGACAGCTTGAGGCATGCCTTCGGTCAAAAGAATCTGAGCTAAAGATGAATAAAGGTCGCCGGGACCCAGCACCAGCAAGTCAGCTTCAGCCACCTCCTTAAGAGCTTGGGGGTTGGCCTTGGCTTGAGGAGTTAAAAATACGTTTTTTATCCTTAATTTCCCGTTATGGCTGGGCACGTCTATATTTCCCTCGCCTATCACTATTTGGCCGTTTTCCAGCTCGGCGCAAAGATGGGAATTATCCAGGGTGGAAGGCAATATCTGGTGTTTGGGAGAAATATTCAAATCTTCCTTAATATCTTCAATCAACTCCTTGATGGATTTTTCTATTTTCCTGCCCAGAACAACCGTTGAACAATAAAGATTGGCTAGCACGTGACCGGTTAGGGGGCCTGTTTGGTATCGGTGAGCAAACATATCCTTATCTTTGGCCTTAATGTCGGCTAAAGCCAAAGCGGCCCGTCGGAAATCACCAAAAGCCACGCCCGTCTGATATTCTCTCCTCTCGCGGCCGGCTGATCCGCCCGAATCCAGCATGGCGGAAACCGCCGTTATTCTGACGGGATACTTCTTCAGGCCTTCCAATACCGCTTTGGGCATGGCATTGCCTCCGCCCAAACAAACTATTTTTTTGTCAGTTAAATTCTTTAATGGCATTTTTCCAGTCGATTTTTCTTTCAACTTTATGCCAGGGCTTTTTTAATTGAGGCCATTGGGAACCGAAGGTTGGTCTTTTGGACTTGTAGAAAACCCCTATCGGAACCTTCTGATCCTCATTATAGCAATAATCCCATTCCCTAGCCTTTTCCAGTGCAGCCTTAAAATCTGAAATATCGTGGCTCATTTTATAAATGTTTTTCTGTAGATAGGGTATGACATTATGATAAATGATGCAGGGCTGCAGTATATCAACGAAGGCAAATCCTTCGTAGTTGATGGCTTTTTTCATTAACTCCTTAAGATGGGGGACATCCATAGCGTATCCTCTGGCTACAAAACCGGCTCCGGCCTCCAAAGCTAAAACGATGGGATTGATGGGTTTCTCCGCTACACCCAACGGGGTAGAGCCGTCCTGGAATCCTTTTTCCGATGTGGGAGTTGCCTGCCCAGTGGTCAGAGAAAAAACCTGGTTGTTGTGAACGAACATAGTCAAGTCGGCGTTGTATCGGCAATTGTGTATAAAATGCTCCATACCTTCAGCGTAAGTGTCGCCGTCGCCCCCAAAGCCGACCACGTTCAAGGTGGGATCCCCCAGTTTAACGCCAAAAGCGATAGGCAAAACTCTGCCGTGTATGCCGTAAAATCCTTTTAGGTTGACGTAATCGTAGATTTTGGCGTGGCAACCGATGCCGCTGACAATGGCGGTATTTTCGGCCACTCCCAACTCGGCGATCGCTTCCTGAAAGGCCTGCAAAATCTTAAAATTGGGGCAACCGGGGCACCAGGTGATTACTTCTTTTGTTTTTAGCTCCTCGGGCTTCATAATTGCTTGATTTTTTTGATTAAAAACTCGGGTGTGAAAGGCCTGGCGTCATATTTTAACACTTTATCCTTTATAATGATTCCTGTGTGTTCGGCAATGACGTCGGCCAAGGCACCGGTGACGCTATTTTCCACCAGAACGACTCTCCTTGCTTTTTTGATTTCCTCAGCCACTTTTTCCTTTGGGAAAGGGCTGAGATAAGAAATTTGCAGGAAGCGGAAACCGCTCAGCTCCGGTAAAGCGTCAATTATGGCGCCTTTGGTGGAACCGTGACTAACTATTAAATTCTCGCCTTTACCGTAAAGGGCGATAGGGTTGAGCTTATTTATCTCTTTTCCGAGAGGCTCTGCTTTTTTCATCCTTCTTTCCTGGCTCTCGGCTGTGCTTGCCACATCCTCAACAGTGTGGCCATCTTTATTATGCTCATAACTGCTGGCTCTCTTTACTGGATAGGAGGAGGCAGTTAAGTTTGATTTCTCCAACTCATCAAAGGTATAACTGCTTTCTCCCAAGTGCTTGTCTCCCAGCACGATGACCGGAGTTCTGTATTTACAGGTCAGATAGAAAGCTTCCTGCGTTCTGACAATGGCTTCCTGGGGATCTCCGGGAGCCACCACAATTCTGGCAAACTCGCCGTGGCCGGCGTTTAAGGCAAATTTAAGATCGCCCTGAGCGGTGTAGGTAGGAACGCCGGTCGAGGGAGCCGTTCTTTGGGCTAAATATATGACTATAGGCAATTCCGCCATTCCAGCCAAGCTAATGGCTTCGGTCATCAGGGCAAAACCGCCTCCGGAAGTTCCCACCATAGTTATGGCACCAGCAAAAGAGGAGCCTAAAGCCATATTAATGACGGCAATCTCATTTTCGGGCTGGAATACTAAGATATCGTTCTCTAATTGCCTTTTGGCCAAAAAATGCAGAACTGGACTGGCTGGAGTCATAGGATAAGCCAAGTGTATGTCCAGGCCGGCGGCCAGAGAGCCAATGGATATCCCTTCGTTGCCGGAAATGAAATAGCGCGGAGGACCTACTTTAACCAAATTCTCTTTTTTTTCGCCCATACCGTATCCCTCTTCCACCGCTTTTTTAATCGTTTCTGCGTTTTTACCAAACTGCCTCTCTATGGTTTCCAGTAAAACTTCGGCGTCAACGCCGAAAGTCTTAAAGAGGTAGCCAATCATAATATCGTTCTCTAGAATCTTAGGCCCAGACAATTTCTCCAAAACTTGCTCGAATTGGCTCGCCTCTATCACCAGTCCTCCATTGATTAGGTCTGCTTTATGCAAATCAACGGTTTTTTTGTCCAGAGCCAGAATAACGTCGTATTTCTCGTTATGGGAATAAACCGGTTTATCGGAAATCTTCAGGACATTAAAATTATGCCCTCCTCTGATTAATGAAGGATAATCGCGGTAGTTAAAGACGTAATAACCCAGACTGCAGAATATTTTTCCAATAAGGTGAGAGGTAACGGCCGATCCCGAACCGGCTTCTCCCCCAATGAGAATATTTTTTACCATAAATTGTTTTACTCCACGGTTACTGACTTGGCTAAGTTTCTTGGCTTGTCGACGTCGCATCCCCGAATAACTCCCATGTGGTAAGCAAAAAGCTGCAAGGGTATAGCGCTCAAAATGGGAGTAAGCATTTCCGAAGTTTTGGGAATATAAAGAACGTCATCCACCAGCTCCTTTATCTTCTCGTTACCCTCACTGGCTAAAGCGATAATTTTTCCTCCTCTGGCTTTGATTTCTTCGATATTGGAAATCATTTTCTCGTAAACGCTGTCTGAAGGGACGATGAAAAAGAAGGGCAGATTTTCATCAGCCAAAGCGATGGGGCCGTGCTTCATTTCTCCGCCGGGATATCCTTCAGCATGAATGTAGTAAGCTATTTCCTTTAATTTCAAGGCTCCTTCCATAGCTATAGGATAGTTGTATTTCCTGCCCAAAAAAATGAAGTTGTTGTATTTTGAATATTTTTCAGCCAACTGTTTAATTTCATCCGATTGTTTTAGAATTTGACCAACCAATTGGGGAATCTGTTGAAGGTCTGAAGCAATTCTCTGTCCTTTGACTAAGCTCAAGCTCCTCTGCCTGCCAAGATAGAGAGTTAAAAGAGCCAAGGCAGCGAGCTGGGAAGAGAATGACTTGGTGGCAGCTACCCCGATTTCCGGACCAATGTGGTTGTAAATGCCGGCATCTGTCTCCCTGACAATGCTGCTGCCGATGGCGTTGACTATGCCTATAGTCAGAATCCCTCTCCGTTTGGCTTCCTGAAGAGCCGCCAAAGTGTCGGCCGTTTCGCCAGACTGGGAAATACACAAAAGAGCGGTATTTTCTTCCAGAACCGGCTTCCTGTATCTGAACTCAGAAGCTATATCCACTTCGGTGGGAATGCCAGCGTATTCCTCCAGCATGTATTTGCCGATCATGGCGGCATGGTAGGCCGTGCCGCAGGCCACAATGCGCAATCTTTTTATCTTCAATAAATCGTCGGCTACGTTCTGCAAGCCCCCAAGCTTGGCCAAACCCTCTTCTAGAATCAAGCGACCCTTAAGAGAGTTTTCCAGAGATTCTGGCTGCTCCATGATTTCCTTAAGCATATAGTGAGGGTATTCTCCTTTTTGTATGTCTTCCGCTTTTATCTCCAGCTCTTCTGGCTGTTTCTCTTTGAGTATATAAAAATCATGTGAATTAATGACGGCAATTTCATTATCCTCCAGGTTAATAATCTGCTTGGCGTAAGGCGCCACGGCCGTTTGGTCGGAAGCCACAATATAGCCGTCGTTGGCGGATATTCCGATTACCAAAGGGCTGGAAAGGCGGGCAGCCACCAATTTTTGGGGATCGTCCCGGGAAATAATGGCCAAGGCGTAAGCGCCCCTGATTAACCTGACCGCTTTTCTGACTGCTTCCTCTAAATTACCCTCAAAGAATTTTTCAATCAGGTGAGCTACCACCTCCGTATCAGTCTGAGAAGAGAATTGGTGCCCTTCTTTTTCCAGCATCTCCTTCAGTTCCTTGTAGTTTTCGATGATGCCGTTGTGAACCAGCCAGATATTGCCTTTACAGTCGGAATGGGGGTGGGCGTTGGCTTCAGTTACTCCTCCATGAGTTGCCCAGCGGGTGTGGAATAAAGAAGGGCTGCCGCCGAGATCCAGACCGCTGGCTGAAATCCTATTTTCCAGGGCGTTTATGCGGCCGGTGGTTTTGACGCAGAAAATATTATTCTTTTCCGAATTAAAAACAGCCAGCCCCGCTGAATCGTAGCCGCGATATTCCAGCCTTTTTAGGGCAGCCAGTCCGACCTTAATGTCTCTTTGTTTTCCTATGTAGCCGACAATGCCGCACATACGTACCATTCGCGCCTCACTTTCTGCTTAAATTGCTTGACAATTTAAGAAAGATTGGTTCGACGCGATGTTACTTTCTCCAGCAAAGCTGGAGGACTCTTTAAATTACGATATTAATGAGTTTTCCGGAGATAAAAATCACCTTCTTTATATCTTTGCCGTATATCCAATTCTGAACCTTTTTCTGAGAAAATGCAAGGTCCTTGGCTTCTTCCTCTCCAACATCGGCTGAAACTTCTATCTTATCCCTAACCTTGCCGTTAACCTGGATAATCAGCTGGATTTTTTCTTCTTTGATTAGCTTGTGGTCATATTGGGGCCATTTTTGATTGTGAACGGAATCCTTTCCTCCGGATTTTGCCCAAAGCTCCTCTGCCATATGGGGAGCAAAGGGAGCCAGCAACTGAATTATCAATTTCCAGTCTTTGGCTTTTATTGATTCTGCTTCTTTTGTTATTTCATTTATCAATATCATTAAAGCTGAAATGGCAGTGTTAAACCTGAAGTTATCAACGTCTTCGGTAACTTTTTTAATCGTTTGCTGTAACAGTTTTTGGAATTTGCGATTTGGGATCTGTTTGGAATTTGGACTTTGGAATTTGGATTTTTCAGAGAGATTCCATATTCTCTGCAAAAACCTGTGAATGCCGACGATTCCATTTGGATTCCAGGGCCCTCCTTGAAGATACGGGCCCATAAAGCAGAGATACATCCTGACGGAATCTGAACCGTATTTTTTAACCTGTTCGTCCGGATCAACAACATTGCCTTTGGATTTTGACATCTTCTGCCCATCCGGCCCCCAAATGATACCCTGATGGCGGAGACTCAAAAAAGGTTCTTTAAAATCAACGTATTTCATATCTTTCAGGGCTTTGGTGAAAAATCTAGAATACAAAAGATGTAATACGGAGTGCTCAGCTCCTCCGATATACATATTAACTGGCAACCAAGCCTTAACCTTATTTTTATCAGCGAATTTCTTATCATTGTGTGGATCGGTATAGCGCAGATAATACCAAGAGGAGCAAATAAAAGTATCCATGGTGTCAGTTTCCCTCCGGGCGGGCTTTCCGCATTTAGGACAATCAGTATTAACAAAATCTTTCACCTTGGCCAGAGGCGATTCTCCCTGGCCGGTCGGCCTAAAGTCTTTAAGGTCGGGAAGCAAAACAGGTAAATCTTTTTCTTTGACCGGCTGCCAGCCCTGCCCGCGCAGGCGGGCGCATTCTTTGCAGAAAACCATGGGAATTGGCGCACCCCAATAGCGCTGGCGGGAAATCAGCCAGTCTCGCAGGCGGAAATAGGTTTTTTTCTCCGCCTTTTTCTGCTTTTGCAGCCATTGGCCGATTCTCTCTCTGGCTTCCTCCGATTTCATTCCATTAAAGCGCTCAGAATTGATTAAAAAACCCTCTCCTTCGTAAGCCTCTTTTTCTAAATCACTGGAAACTGTCAAAGGAGCTTTATCCAATAATGGTTTTGGCGGAACAACAGGATGAATGACTTCAATGATGGGCAAGTTGTAGCTTTTGGCAAAATCAAAATCTCTTTGGTCGTGAGCGGGAACCGCCATAATAGCTCCCGTGCCGTAATGAAAAAGAACGTAATCTGCCACGAAAATGGGAACCTCCTTGTTGCTAACCGGATTTACCGCCTGCACTCCCTCTATTTTCACTCCGCCTTTCTCTTTAACCTCGCTAATCCTTTCTCTTTCTGTTTTCTTTTTTGATTTTTCAATATACTCCCCAACCTCCTTAAAATTGTTTATCCTGTCTTTCAGACGCTCAATAATTGGATGTTCGGGAGCCACCACCACGTAGGTGCAGCCAAACAAAGTGTCAGCCCGTGTTGTAAACACAGGTATTGAAAATTGGGAATTGGGAATTGGAAATTTTATGTTCCAGCCCTCCGATTTCCCTATCCAATTACGCTGCATGATTTTAGTGGTTTCCGGCCAGTCCAATTTATCCAAATCATTCAACAGTCTTTCTGCATAATCGGAAATTTTCAGCAGCCACTGTTCAATTTCTTCCTGCACCACCTCGGAATCGCAGCGTTCGCATCTTCCGTCCACCACCTGCTCATTGGCCAGAACTGTTTTGCAGGACGGACAGAAATTGGCTGGAACTTTAGCTTTGTAGGCCAGTCCTTTTTTGTAAAGCTGCAGGAACATCCATTGGGTCCACTTGTAATATTCGGGTTCGGAAGTGATTATCTCTCTCGACCAGTCGTAAATTGTGCCGATGGATTTTAACTGCTTTCTCATTCTATTGATGTTATTTTGAGTCCACTGGCTCGGATGAATGCCGCGCTTGATGGCCGCGTTTTCAGCCGGCAACCCGAAAGAGTCAAAGCCGATTGGCGACATAATATTAAAGCCCTGCATTCTCTTAAAGCGGGCATAGACATCGGCTGGAGCGAAATTGTACCAATGACCAATGTGGAGATCGCCGGAGGGATAAGGAAACATCACTAAATGGTAGAAATTTTTCTTTCCCTTAATCTTGTCGGGGGTTCGGTATAATCCCGATTCTTCCCATTTTTTTTGCCATTTTTCCTCAATTTGCTGAGGGTTGTATTTGACCATAACTAAGCTTGATTTTATCACAAAAAATCAGCTTTCTCAAGCTGATTAATGCGTTATTGCTTCTTATTTTCCGATCAACTTTTTGGAAATTGAAGACGCTTTTCTGATAATTTCATCTTCATTTTTCACTTTCCTGTCCCGCATTAATATCTTGCCGTTGCAAATAGTATCAGAAACCGCTGATCCGGAGGCTGAATAGACTATGTCTGAAACTAGATTGTGGCCGGGCGAGAAGGCAATATCGTTCAAGTTGATCAGGATCAAATCAGCCGGCTTGTTCATTGCAACTCGACCACTGTTAATTCCCAAGGCGCGCGCTCCATTGATTGTGGCAGTATCAAGTATTTCTGAGGCTGAAACTACAGTCGGGTCCCCTTCTAGATATTTTTGTATTAAAGCCCCGACTTTCATCTCTTCAAACATATCTAAGTTGTTGTTGGAAGCCGGGCCGTCCGTTCCCAAGCAAATATTGACATTATTTTCCTTTAGCTTTCTATAAAGCATAATCCCTGAAGCTAATTTTAAATTGGAACAAGGATTATAAACCACGCTGCATTTTCTCTTGCCTAATATCTTAATTTCTTTGTCAGAAAGCCATACGCCGTGGGCCAAAACTACACTCGGTCCCAAGAGCCCTATTTTATCCAGGTATTCTACCGGCCTCATTTTCCATTTTTTCTGACAATCTTTGACTTCCTCCTTGGTCTCTGAAGCGTGAAGGTGCAAAATTAGATTATTTCTCTTGGCAAAATTTTTGGCCCAGACAAGATTTTCCCTGGAGACGGAATAAATAGAATGGGGGGCGATTGAAAAAGTGGTAATTTTGAGTTTTTTCTTTTGGAAAGCCTTCCAGTATTTTTCTATATTTTCCTTACTGCCTATCGGCAAAAAATCTAAAAGCACAAGGCCGATTTTTGTCCTCATCCCCATCTCTTCCGTCGCCTTAACCGTTGCTTCTTCGGCCCAATACATATCGTTGAAACAAATAGTACCGGTTTTTATCATTTCCAAGCAGGCCAGCTTTGTCCCCCAATAGACGTCATCTTTGGTTAATTTGGCCTCCAGCGGCCAGATCTTTTTTTCCAGCCAATCCTTTAGGGGTAAATCATCGGCATAGCCCCGGAAAAGCGTCATGGCTGCGTGAGTGTGGCAGTTGATCAATCCGGGCAAAACCGCTTTTTCTCCTTTCCCGTCAATTTTTTCCGCTGCCTTCAAGTCGAGTTTACTGCCTATCTTTTTAATTTTCCCATCAATAAAAATGTCTCGCTTTTTGCCGTTCAGGATGACGTTTTTTATTAAGATGCTCACTTGATTTTAGTTTTTAATATTTTTTCGATGATTCTCTCTGTTTTTGCCACCATTTTTAATTGATTCTCCCGAAACTCTTTCATGGTCAAGGGTTTCCCTTCCACTCCGTTGGCATAATTATCTATTGAGTATAACGAGATGTATTCAAGGCCCAATTCATCTGCCAAGGTGGCTTCGTTGGCCATGGTCATACCAACGACGTCGGCAAACTTGCTAATCAATCTGATTTCGGCCTTAGTCTCGAAACGCGGCCCCTTGCTTTGGAAATAAACGCCTTTCTGGCCGAATCTCATCTTCAGTTTTTTTAATATATCTATCAACACTCCTCTTAATTTTAAAGACAAAGAAGGAACAATGAATTTAGCTTCATGCTCGTAGAACGTGGGGGGATCCCAACTGATGTAGTCCGAGGCCACAACAATACTGCCCGGCTTGATTTCCTTTTTCAGCGAGCCGACGGAATTAATAGCAAAGATATGTTTAATCCCCAGTTTTTTTAAAGCAAAGATATTCGCCCGATGGTTTATCTTATGCGGGGGAACATTCTCTTTTATTCCATGCCTCGGGATAAAAACGCAGTCGCCTAGCTGAAAATACCTGACTTTGCCGTAGGGAGTTGATATAATCTTTGGTTCAGTTCTCCCCCAAAACCCCATTTTT
>CAYPPH010000006.1:0-11569 GCA_964412565.1 uncultured Candidatus Saccharibacteria bacterium | reverse complement strand
GAATAAAGATGAAATAAAGTATCTTATAGGCAAATCCCAGCAGAAAGGCTTGACTTTGGTACCCTTGAGAATGTATACTAAGGGGGGTAAAATAAAGCTGGAATTCGGTTTGGGCAGAGGAAGAAAGAAAGCTGGCAAGAAAGAGCTCATCAAAAAAAGAACAGTGGACAGGGAAATCGAAAGAGAATTGAAGGCACGGGGATGAAACAGCCTCGATGGAAGAAGTTCTAAAACAGGGCAGGCAACAAACCAAGAATAATCGCCAAATTATTCAAACAACCTGCTTTAGCTGTAGCTTAAAGCCATCCGGATTGCTGAATCTCGATAGGCAATTTGGGTGTTATATTCACCCTGTTAAATAGTCGCAAGGCGAATTTAATAGGGTAAATCGAGATATACGGTTTCTTTGCCTCGAAGATTCCGGGAAACAAAGAGGCTAGAAGCGCTGGAATTTTGTGTGTTTTCAAATCCAGGGTTTCGAAGGCACAAAACAGACTAAGCCTGTAGAACTGTCTTGGGAAATCTTTCAGACGGGAGTTCACAACTCCCCATCTCCACAATTTGCAAAAACCATTAATCAACAATCAAATAAGGGCGAGAGAAGTCAGGGTGGTTGACGATACCGGCCAGCAGCTGGGAGTAATGAGCCTGGACCAGGCGCTCCAAAAAGCTAGAGAGCGCAATTTAGATTTAATCCAGGTGACCGAGAAGGTTGAGCCGCCGGTCTGCAAGATAATAGACCACGGCAAGTATCTCTACCAGCAGAAAAAGAAGGACAAAGGCCCCAAGCAGAAGGGAGGAGAGATAAAAGGAATAAGACTCGGTTTTAATATTTCCCAGCACGATATGGAAATGAGAGCTCGCCAGGCAGAAAAATTCTTGAAAGAAGGGGACAAGGTAAGAATTGAGCTACGGCTGAAGGGCAGAGAAAAAGCTTTGGGTGACTTTGCCAAAAGCAAGATCGATAAGTTTCTGGAGGTCCTCGGAGAAGTTATCCCCTACAAGGTGGAAAGAGAGGCGAAGAGAGAACCCAGAGGACTTTCAATGATAATTTCCAAAAAATAGCTACGAAATACGAAAAAGTCGTATTCCGTAGCAAAACTATGAAAACAAGAAAATCAATAACCAAGAGGTTCAAAATAACCAAATCCGGCAAGGTGCTGAGGCGCCCCACAGGACAGGATCATTATCGAACCAAAAAAAGCGGCAATCGGATCAGGGCTCTGCGACGCTGGATTGAGATGCCCAAGTCCGAAGCCAAAAAAATTAAGAAATTATTATTAAGTTAGTCGTGGCCTCCAAGATCAAAGATTTTGGAGAAATACGACAAATAGTGATGCGACCACTCAGATTTAATTAATTAAATCTGAGTGGAGCTATCACGATTATGGCGTATGGTTAGAGTCAAAAGAGGAAAACAGGCCAGAAAACACAGAAAGCATCTGATGAAGCATGCCAAGGGTTTCCGTTGGGGCAGAAAAAGTAAATACCGTTTGGCCAAAGACGCATTAAGGCATGCTTGGGAGTATTCCTATCGCGACAGAAGAAGAAAAAAGAGAGAAAAAAGGCAGCTTTGGCAGATCAAAATCAACGCTATCTGCCGCCAGCAAGGAATCTCCTACAGCCGTTTTATCAACGCTTTAAAGAAAAACAAAATAGAGTTAGACAGAAAAGTATTGGCTGAATTGGCCGAAAAGCATCCCGAGATATTTAAGAAAATAGTTGAGAAAGTGAAATAATGAAATAATAAAAATCTCCATTGCAAGAATGGAGATTTTGTTTTGTCTTAATAGGAGGGGTACTTGGGGTACTCTCCAGTAAAACAGCCCAAGCAGAGATTTTCCGGTTTAATGGGGTTTTCCTCTTTTCTTTTGCTGCTTTGTACCGAAATTATGGCGTCGACGAAATCCTCAACGCTGTTAAAGGTTAAACTTTTAACCCCCAACACCTTCCTCATCTCGTCAATGGAATGAGTAGCGGCCATTAATTCTCCTCGGCGAGTTATATCAAACGGGCAGGGGTACTTAATCTGAGGTGTTTCAATTGCAAGATGTACTTCCTCTGCTCCCGCCTTTTTGATAATATGCACCCTCGCTGTGCTCTGATTACCCTCAACCACAGAGTCATCCCCTATAAGAACTTTCTTATTCTTAACCGCCCAGGGCATTATCAAAAGCTTGTTTCTTGCTCTTTTGGCTCTTTTTTCGGATTTGAAAGGAAGAAAGCTTCTTCCGCCGGCGGCAATATTGAAGTCAAATATGCTCTGATAAGGGATACCCAAAGCTTGATGTAGTCCCTCAGCCATTGAGTTTCCCGACATGGGAAAACTGGAAACAATATCAACTTCCGGGCAATAAGAAGCTAACTTCCTGCCGGCAACGTTTCTGCTTTCTCCCACCCAGATATCTTCAATAACGGAAGAGGGACGAGCCCAATAGCCGTATTCAAAGCTGCAGATCTTAAGACCGGGGCTGAAAATCTGTTCTAAAGTTTTAAAACCGCTTACCCCAACGGAAACTATCTCTCCAGGCCTGATATCGCGGATCAATTCCATACCAACGTGTTCCAGGGAAGCCGACTCTGAGGCCACGGCGCAACCCATTTTCTCCTCCCCGAAAAACCTGCCTGCAATCAATGGTCTTATCCCTAAAACATCTCTGGCGGCAAAAACTCCCTCCATGGTCAATAACACCAAACTGAAAGGGCCTTTGATGGTTTGGTAAACTCTTTTTAACCCTTCGAGAGGATTGTCGGCAGAAGCAATAATTCTGGTGAAAATACTCACATCCGAGCCGACCAGATAGGAGGATTTTTCCTGAAGCTCATTCCTGTTTGTTATCTTTCCGTCAAAGGCCACGGCAATTGGCCCCATTTTGGTTTCTTCAATTCTGGCTGGCTGAGGATTGTGCTGACTTACGTGTGAAATAATTTTTTGGGGATGTTTCAGTTTTAATCCCTCTTCTTTTAAGAAGGGGGTAATTTGCCCCCTATCAGCCTCTCTAATGATTTCTTTACCTTGAATGGTAGCAAATCCGCCCCATTCATCTCCCCTGGATTGAATAATACCGATGGCATCGGTCATTTCCTCCCAGCAATTTTTGTTAACATCCATACCAAGCACTCCAGACATTTCCTACCTCCTTTTAAAGAACTACTTTGTCGTTTTTAATCAAAACGCCGTCTCTTTTAAGTAGCGCAATTTTCTTTTTTTGTCCAGCCCGATAACCGCCAACTTTCCCATCCGACCTGACAACGCGATAGCAGGGAATATTTTTCATGTCGGGATTCTTGTTTAAGACATTGCCTACTGCTCTGGCGGCTTTTGGCGAACCTATTAGCGCGGCTACTTGCCGGTAACTTAAAACTTTCCCTCTGGGTATTTTCCTAACCGCTCTATAAACTTTTTCCCGAAAGTAAATCGTGGGCCTTTTTAAGTATCTCCTTGGCATTCTGAAAAGTTAATTTCTCGAGAGCTTTTTGATAAGGTAGCCACTGATAGCCGCTGTGCTCAAAAGAAATCTTTATCTTTTTGGTTTCAGTTTCAGCCAAAAAGAAAGTGACTATCTTCATTACATTTTGACCCTTATCTTTAAAGAAGTACTTTATCCGTTCTTTAAAGCCATCAATAATTTTGATGTCTTCTAGTCCGGTTTCTTCTTTTACTTCTCTTTTGGCCGTATCTATTGGCTTTTCTCCTTTTTCAATGTGGCCCTTGGGAAAACCCCAGTGGCCAGATTCGTAATGCAAAAGAAGATAGTATGTCTTACCCTCTTCTTTTCTAAAAATAATTGCTCCGGCTGATTTTTCCATCGGCATATGTTATTTGAAAAAACCCAACAGTTTATCAACCGGCCGGGTATTAATAATGTCTTCTTTCTCTGCCCAGCCCCGTCTGGCTTGGGCGATGCCCAATTCCATGTACCTCAATTGGCCTTTGTGATGGGAATCGGTATTGATTATCATTTTCACTCCGGCTTCCTTGGCTCTCCTGATATTCTGATCGTTCAGATCCAATCTTTCAGGATATGAATTGATTTCCAAGGCAACATTGTATTTCTTGGCAGCCCCCAGTATTCTATCAAAATCTATCTGGTATTCGTCCCTTCTCTTCAGTATGCGCCCGGTGGGATGAGAAATAACGTCAACGTGAGGATTTTTCATGGCTTTAATTATTCTTTCTGTCATAACCTCCTTTCCCATTTTGAAGTTGGAGTGAACCCCGGCAATAACAAAATCCAGTTTTTCCAAAGTTTCGTCGTTAATATCAATGGATCCGTCATTGAGTATATTGGTTTCAGCCCCCTTCAGAATACGAAAACCTCGGTATTTTTGGTTAAGTTTGTCGATTTCCCGATTGCGCTTTTCCAACTGCTTTTCATTTAAACCGTGCTCTATTCTCAAAAATTTGGTGTGATCTGCTATACCCAGATATTGATAGCCCATTGCTTTGGCAACTTCAACCAGGGCTCTAATGGAATCAGATCCCCCGTCCCAGTCAGAATGAACATGAAGGTCTCCTTTTATATCCTCATAGCCGATAAGCTCGGGAAGCTTGTCTTTCAAGGAAGCTTCCACTTCGCCCTGGTCCTCCCTTATTTCGGGAGGTATCCAGCGCATGCCCAGGACCTTGTAAACTTCCTCTTCCGTTTTTCCGGCAATCATCTTTTTGCCCCTGAAGAGCCCATATTCAGAAAGCTTCAACCCTTTGTCGATGGCTATCCTCCTAACTGCGATATTATGCTCCTTGGAGCCGGTAAAATACTGGAGGGCGGCACCGTAGCTTTTCTTTGGCAAAACCCGAATATCGATGTCAAACCCCTCTTTGACCCTGACGGACGACTTGGTGTGGCCTTTTCCCCAGATCTTTTCTACCTCCGGCTGGGAGACAAGAAACTCCATCACTTTTTTGGGATTGTTGGAAATTACCAAAAAATCGGCATCACCAATGGTTTCTTTCATTCTCCTGACAGAACCTGCCGTATCCACTCTTTCCACTTCTTTTAACTTCTTGAGTTTGTCGTGAACTATTTTCACTCTCGGCAAAATCTCCCCCAAAAGAAACCTGCCCTTGCTCCTTTTTAAAAAAGAGATTCCTTCCAGAATATTCTTTTCCGTGGTTTCTCCGAATCCCTCTAGTGGAGCTATCTTGTGGGTTTTGGCTGCTTTTTCCAAATCCTCCAAATTCCTAATTTCCAGCTCTTCATAAAGCTTCCTGGCTTTTTTGGGGCCCATGCCCTCCACCGCCGTCAGCTCCTCCATTTTTATAGGAGTCTTTTTTTTAAGTTTTTCGTAATATTTGATTTTCCCTGTTTTGAGGTATTCCTCTATCTTTTCAGCCATGCTTTCACCTACCCCGGGTATATCCTTTAACGCCTTTAATCCGCCTTCCTTATAGGTCCTCTCCAAGTCTTCCTCCAAACCTTCCAAGACAAGAGCGGCCTTGCGGTAGGCCTGGGGTTTGAATTGCACTTCTTCCATTTCTAAAAAGTCGCCTATGTCATAGAATATTTTGGCGATTTCCTCGTTCTTCATTGAGGTTTGGGGATTAGAATGGTTCTTTTCTTGGGCTTTATTAATTCATCTTTAATTGTCAGGCATAAAAGAGTCGATACTATTCCCAATACGCTTACGCCTATAAAAAGCGAGTTAAATCCGAAAGAACTGGCTATAATCCCGCCAATGATCCCGGAAACACCGGCTCCGATGCCCAGGGCCGAACTGTCCAGCGCCCAACTCTGTGCTTCTTTTCCCTTGCCGATATGACGGGTGAAAATGCCGCACCAGGCCGGCAGAGCTAAGGCGGCCCCCACAGCATGAACCAACTGCAAACTATATACATGCCAGGGCAGGGTGGCAAAAATAAAAATAAAAGGAACTATGCTCATTACGAAGGTTCCAGTCACCAAAAAGTAAAAGTCGTCTTTCTCCCCATGATTTTTATCCAAGTAACTTCCGATGGGAATTTGAAGGATGGATTTTAAAAGCCAATAAATCCCAATGGCTATGCCGGCTACCTTGACGCCGCCACCCTCAATTTGATCGGCAATGAAAATGGCTAAAATGGGGACTATCAATCCCCACCCAAACATTAAAGTAAGGTCTGAAAGCACTAGAATTTTCACTACCCTGTTGAGTTCTTTCAACATATTCTTAAATTATAATACCTCTTAAAAGCTGTTTTTAAAAGCGAAAAATACTCCTGCGGGAGCAGGAGCCGAATTATCAGTTGATGTTATTCTTCCTTGCCGAGCAGACCTCCCATTTTCCTGAAAAGCACTGTTTTAATCAACCCCACGCCGTAGCGGAAAAACAGTACTATTCCCACCAAGGCCACAGCCACCTCAGCGGCCCTTTGGATCATGGTAAACACCGGAGCCAAGCCTGCTCCTATGCCCAAAGCGGAAAAGGAAAAGGTCTGGATGACTTCGTGGGTTCCCAGGGCGGCTGTAATGGGAATAAAGAGGACAAAATAATAGAAGCCGAGTATGGAGAGAGCAGAAAAAGCGCCAACGGTCTTTCCCAAGAAGAATATTAAGAGCCAGCACCTGGCCCAAGTTACCGCCACTCGGACAAAAGCCAAGCCCATTCCTTCCCAAAAAGCCCGTTTGTTGGCCCTGAAAAATCGGAATATTTCTTTTTCTATTTCCAAAACCTCGCCGTTAAGAAACCGGTTTTTTTTGGCTATCTTTGTAAAAATCTTGGCGATACTCTGTTTTTTAAAACTTTTGAAATAGAAAAAGCCTGTCAGTGCGCTTAAAGAAAGGGTGACTAATCCCAAAAGAATAGTTAAGTTCTTGGGCGGCAGGCCGATTTTTAAAAGAAAAAAAACGGTGCCCACTATAATGGCCACCAAAAAGGAGGTTCCTTCTAATATTTTGTCTATGGCCACAGAAACAATCCCCTTTCTCAGGGGCATATTGAATTTTTCCTTCAGGATATAGCTACGGAAAATCTCGCCCCCCAATATCAGCATGGGAAAAAGATAAATTAAAGAAAAACCCGCCAAATAGGGGGCAATTAATTTTCTTTTGGGAATATCATATCCTTGGCTTTTGAGGATTATTTTCCACTTCCACATACCAAAAAAGAGCACAAGGAGACTCAAACAAAATATAACCAAACCCTGCCAGCCGGTAAAAATACGGAGAGAAAAACCGATTTCCTCCCAACCAACAAAACGAATCACTCCCACAAAAAGAGCGATTCCAACAAACAGGGAAACAAAAAAGAGGAGAACCTTTTTCATTGTTCTGCCGCTTTGTTTAGATCAGCTAAAAGCTTATCTAGATCCAGCTCGTGGCCTTTGGCCGCTTCTTCCAGAGTCTCTGAAGGGGCCATAGGGCAGCCCACGCAATGAAGGCCGTAGTCCATGAAGACCAATGCTGTTTTTGGATGTTTTTGGACCGCTTCATTGATGGTCATTTCTTTGGTTATTTTTGAGGTTTTTTCCATACGGTTATTATACCTAAAATCATCAAAAAAACAAATAGGTTAATTAAAAAGAGGCTACCGCTCGGTAGCCTCTTTGTTTTGAAGATTAGCCTTCAAAAAGTTCGTTATTCTTTCTTTTACGAAAGGGGTGTCCCAGGAGTAAATGTGGCCGGGCACGTTCATCGCCTTTGAAAAGGACATTTTCTTTCCTTTGAGCTTCGCTTTCAACCATTTATAGCTTCCCTTGATAAAAAAGAGGGACAAGTCATCCAGCCCGCCGTAGACCAGGGCATCTCTTTTGTCGTTAATCTCGATAACGTTTTCTGAAGAATAATGACTGGAATAAAAAGGAACCCCTACTTTAATGGCTAAAACCGAATCTTTGTCTTTAATGTGATTTAAAGTCTCATCAACGAAAAAGGCCCCCATAGAAAGGCCTGTTAGTATCACTTTCTTGTCGGGATTCTCCTTCAAAAATTCGTTTATCTGCTCAGCTAGCTGTTTTGATTGGGAGCGAAAATACCTTGCCGCCTCCCTTATCCCACCTATCTTGCTGAATATATTTTCCTTGGTTCTTTTGTAGGGCACCACCAATGTTTTGTATCCCCATCGATTTAATTTGTCCTGTATACCCATGATAATTGAGAGAAAATCGGTGGCTTTTTCCAGGGAAGTGTTTCCCCAGCCTCCGGAGTTGTAAATAATTAGAATATCCGGAGTGGGAGAAGAAGAAGCTAAATATCGTTGTAGCTGATTCTCTTTTTTTCTTTTAAAAAGGGAAATAATTCCCTTCATCCAGTCAAAAACAATCCACCAGATGAATAGAAAAGAAACAAAGAAGGCGATGATTTTCGTCTTTTTCATAAGTTAGAAGACTTGAGCTTCAAAAACGTAAAAATCCACCGGATGCTTCTTCCAATACTCTCCTTCTAAGCCGGCTTTGAGCATCAAATGGCTCAAAAAAGTTTCTCTGTCCCATTTGGTTTCTTCTACCACCTGAGGCAAAAAGAGAGCGGCTCCTTTTTTGGTTTGAGCTACTACGCCGTGCTTTCCCAGTTTGATTTCCGAAGGAGAATTGACTTTTTTAGGAGAAGTCAAAACAGATACCTCATACTCCAATTCCGGCAACTCCTCTTTTGTCACCGGACCGAATCTGTAATCCTGGGTGGCCGCCGCCATAGCCATTTGAGCTACGGTCTGATAAAGAGGCTCATTGGCGTCTATAGTGCCAATACACCCCCTCAGCTTTCCCTTCATCTTTAAAGTAACAAACGCTCCGCTGGGAATTTTTAGTTTTTTAAATTTGGTTTCCAGTTTTAAAACTTTTTCTCCTTTAACCAGGCTTTCCACCGACTCTCTGGCAATTCCCAGCAACTCGGCTCTCTCGGCTACGTTTAATTTTTCATTGAATTCTTTGTAAAAAGCGGCTGCTCCATAACCTACCACCCTTTCTTTATCTCCGGCGGCTGAGTCGCCGGAGTTAGCATACTTTAAGATTTCGGCTTTGCCGCCGATATTCTTGGTAATTTCCATTAAGGTCTTGGCAGAATCCTTGGCGCACAAAAAAGTTTCAAAGCCGGAAATCAATTCCCTATCCAACCCCGCGGTATCCAGGCTTTCAATTATTTTCAGGGTTCTCAAATCTTCCTTCTTCGCTTCCTCGTAAGGAGGATAGTGCGACAAATCGGAAGAAGCGATAATCAAAACCTTTTTGTTTCCAATGTTGCCTAAAATCGCCTCAGCCAAATCCTTCCAATCCTTGTTTTCTGAGCCAAAGACAATAGGGACAATTTTAAAACCAGACAACGTTTTCTGCAAAAGAGGCAGCTGAACTTCCAGAGAGTGCTCGAAAAGATGCGCTCCCTCTCTGTCTGAAAATCTATCGGAAGAAGCCATAATCTTTGAGGCCAGTTCTTTGTCTATCTCCACCCTGCCCAAAGGAGTTTCCCATTCACCATCCGCCCAAAAGGAAACTCCGTCAAAATACTCGCAATGGGAGTCGCCCATAATAATCACTGTGTCAAAATCTTTGCCTTCAATTGCCTTCAAACCGCAAGCTGCCACCTCGCCTGAAAAAACGTAGCCTGCGTGAGGCAGCAGCAACCCGAAAACCTCTCCTTTTATTGAAGGCGGCTTGGCTTCGTTTAACAGGGTCTCTATGGTTTCAGCCAGCTCCCTCGGTTTTCCCGGATAGAACTGGCCGGCCACCGCCGCCAGTCTTAACTTTTCCGGTTTTTCTTTTGCCATAACATATTATTTTAACACGTAAGATGAAAGAGGCCAATAATCCTTTCTTCTTCTCCTTCTTCCTCTATTGAGTCTTCCTTCCTGACGTTGAATGTTTTGACGGCTTCCGGCGTTTTATCAACAATCAGCTTAACTCCCTGCAATTCGGCCGCCTCTCTGGCTCTATCCGTCACTTCGGCCATACCATCCTCCCCCGTGCCTACAACGATAACTTCGGGCTCTTGCAGCAGAGCTCTTCCGATGTCGGCTACGTCAATAACATGAGATTCTTGCCGCCACCAATCCAAAACTTCGTCATCCCAACGCACCTCCACGTCTTTGGTATAGGTTTTGCCGTCAATGGTGATAGAACCGAATTTGTATTCTTCTATCATGGAATAAAGCGAAGAAAACAAATTTTGAAAACAGGGGTTAGGGTGTGGCAAACCCTATGCGCCAGAAACTCCTCTTCGTTTCGTGACGCCACTCGCTGCTTTGCAGCGTTCTCCCACTGCCTACCCGAACTTCACTCATAGGAGTTTCTGGCGCAAGGAGCGAAGTAGGGAGAATGGTTTCAAAATTTTGTTTTCGTAGCTATTAAAGAAGATTTTTTTGTTTTAAGGGTTGTTTTTGTTCGCCCTGGGAGAATATCTTCACCTTGCCGTAAACCCCGTCGTAACCGGGGTCCAAGGACACCTTGCCTTCTCTAACTCTTAAAATGCCCTCTGCAATTTCAGGCAGAGTAGCCGAAACCAACTCTTCCCTGGAAGCTTCCAGTAAAACATGGAATTCGCTTCCCAAATTATCAATCAATTTTTTGTATTCTACCTCGACTCGCTGGCTGGCGCTGCCCACTCCCAGGCTTTCTGCCACTATTTCGTTGAGGGGAACCAAACTCTTAAAGGGAATGGCATTTTCCGGTCTAAAGTCGTAGGGTCTGTCAGCCAGCTCCTCCACCCGATTCATAACTCCAATGGTCAGAGGTCTGCCGCAGACCGGGCAAACATTGTTACATTTTTTTGATTCTGAGGGAGACAAGCGAACGCCGCAACTGCGATGGCCGTCGTAATGATATTTTCCTTCCTCAGGGAAAAATTCAATCGTATACAAAAACTTCCGGGAATCTTTTTCTTTAATGGTCTGAATAATGGCCGAATAATTCAGTTCAACGTCAAAAACATTGGCTTCCCGGCCGATTTTTCTGGGAGAATGAGAATCTGAGTTTGAAATCAAAGTAATATTATCCAGAGCAGACAAGCGCCAGTTCATTGCAGGATCCGAACTTAGGCCCGTCTCAATAGCATAGATGTGCTTGGAATATTCACCAAAACATTCCTCAATGGAATCGAAACCTGAACGCGAGCCAAAAACACTAAACCAGGGCGTCCAAGCGTGAGCGGGAATCAACAAGCAATCTTCCGAAGTTGCAAAAATAATCTTAGCCAGCTCTTTGGTACTCATGCCCAGGATTGGTCGGCCGTCCGATTTTAAGTTGCCCGTCCATCCTAACCTGGCGTTAATTTGGTCCACCACCTCAAGGGAGGGGGCGAAAACAATAATGTGAATTTTCCTAACCCTGTTGCTTTGGGTGTAAATACAGCTAATTTCAGAAGTCAGCATGAAGCGAGTTCGGCTTTGTGTATTTTTCAATTTAAACAAGCCGGGTTCAGCTGGCTCCAATTTTTCCCTTAAATTATTGAACCACTCGGGGTGGGTGAAATCGCCCGTGCCCAGTAGTCCTATCCCCTTGATTTTGGCCCACTTGTCCAGACTCTCCAAATCCATGTCTTTGCTTGTCGCCCTCGAGTACTTGCTGTGAATATGGAAATCTGCAATAAATTTCATGGTGGCTTACTTTACAACAAAATAAAATATCTCGAAAGCGACGCCTAGAGCAAAAAGAACCGGAAGA
>CAYPPH010000005.1:0-11644 GCA_964412565.1 uncultured Candidatus Saccharibacteria bacterium | reverse complement strand
ATGGGAAAAATGTGCCCGGCGGTTCCTCCTCCGGCAAGCAGTATTTTCACTTTTTTATCCTTTTTGGGCATGACACGAAACGTTAAGTAATAAGCCGACGGCTATCAATGAAATAACCAGAGCAGAGCCGCCATAGCTGATAAAGGGCAGGGGGATGCCCGTTAACGGCAGAAGCCCCAGCATGGCTCCTATGTTGACGAAAGCCTGAATAACTATCCAGGAAGTCAATCCCAAGCAAATCAGCTTGGAAAAATCATCTTTGCTCCCCTTAGCAATTGTAAACCCTTGCCAAGTAAAAATCAAAAAGAGGGCGATTAGAGTGAAACTGCCCAAAAACCCGGTTTCTTCGGAAAATATGGCAAAAATAGAATCGGCCATGGACTGGGGCAAGAAACCGTATCTCTGCAGGCTCATGCCTAGCCCCTTTCCGAAGATTCCTCCCGACCCAACGGCTATCAAAGCTTGTTTTATTTGATAGCTGGCTCCCATCGGGTCGATATTGGGCTCCAAAAACACTAAAAACCTCTCAAAACGGTAAGGGGCGATTTTTATCAACAAAAAGAGAGTTGCCACGGCTCCTGCCATCATCCAAAGGGCATGTTTAATGGGAGTGCCAGCCAAAAAGTACATTAAGACAGCCGTCATCATAATTATACCCCAAGTGCTGACATCCGGCTGAGAAACTAAAAGCAGGGTGATAATGCCCACGATCGCTAAAAAAGCGGCAAAATTGGTAGAAACCTGGCTGGTTTCCAGCCGCGGAAGACATTTCTTGTATTGTTTGGCAGAAGACGAAAGCCAAGCCGCCAAATAAAGGACGAAGGTGATTTTCAGAAGCTCCGAGGGTTGGAGAGTGGCTATTCCGAGATTGATCCATCGGCTGGCTCCCCCTACGGTAATTCCTATACCTGGCAGAAAAACCAGAACCAGAAGGAAAAGATTGAACAGAAGCAGGCCTGGCGCCCATTTTTTCAACTTCTGCAAGGGAATCCTGAAAGCCAGGTACCCTAACGCCAGACCTGGCAACAAACCAAATACAAGGTGGCGGAAAAGAAGGAAAATTGGCGAACCGTATTGTCTTTGGGAAGGAGCCATGGAAACGCTGACCAGCACCAATATTCCTAATAAAAGCAAAAGGGCGACTGAGCCCAATAAAAAGTAGTCTGGTTTTCCTTTTTTTCCTCGTCCCTTCATTTTTTTATCTTACCATTTTTCGCTTTCTTTATGAACTTCTTAAAGAGATTTCCTCTTTCGGCATAATCCTTGAAAATTCCGAAACTGGGAGAGGCGGGAGATAAAAGACAAATTTTGCCTTTGGAAGTATGTAGGTAAGCCAGCTCGACAGCTTTCTCCATGTTTTTAACAAAGAAATATTGGAATTTGATATTTGGAATTTGGAATTTTTCGATGGCTTGTTTGATTCGTCTACCGGTATCCGGAAACAAAATAAGCGTTTTTACACTGCTTTTAATTAGCTTTTTTGCCAAACCATCGAATGATAATCCTCTGTCAAAGCCGCCTAAAATCAGCGTCTCCACGTTCTCTCCCAGGTAGTCCAGGGCTTCAATGGCGGTTTCGGGTATGGTTGAAAGCGAATCGTTGTAAAACTTAATGCCTCTAAACTCCCCGACCGGTTCCAGGCGATGAGGCAGAAATTCAAAATCTTCCAGCGCTTTTTTAATTTTCCCTGCCGGAATCTTGAATATCTCCCCCACTTTTCTGGCGGCAGCCACATTCAATTTATAATATTTGCCCCTGATTGGTATTTTTTGCGCTTTTGATTGGCGGGCTATCTTTCTCACCCTGGCATCCTGCGAATTGTAAATCAGGTAATCTGATTTTTTCTGGTACAAAGTTATATTGGCTTTGGCTGCCACGTACTCCTCAAAACTGTGATAATAGTCCAAGTGTTCGGGATAGATATTTAGGAAAACAGCGATATGGGGGCTCTTTTTCATGCGGTAGAGCTGATGGGAAGAGAGCTCGTAAACGAAAACCGAGTTGGGCTCGGCTTTTTCCAGCAGCGAGAGAACGGGCTTGCCAATGTTTCCCACCAAATACGCTTTAACTCCTCCCTTTTTCAGTACTCGGTGAATCATGGAAGCTGTGGTGCTTTTCCCTTTGGTGCCCGTAATCCCGACTATCCGGCCGGGACAATTGTCAAAGAAAATTTCCGTTTGCGTTGTAATATTAGCAAGGAGTTTTTTCGGCAGTATTTTGTATGGTATGCCGGGAGATTTTATTATTACGTCGTAATCGTTCAGCTTTCGGAGATAATCCTTCCCCTGTTTTTGGTCAAATACGCCTATCTTTTTTTTAGGAAAATGTTTCTTTAAAAACCTTAGAGTGTCTCTTCCCTCTCTGGCAAAGCCCAGTACGGCTATTTTTTTATTTTTTTGATTTTCCAGCTTCATATTTTTTTAAGAGATAAGGGAGCGGCTTGCCCTGAGCTTGTCGGAGGGCCTTATCCAAGGACAAATTGAAAGCCTGACGGCTCTCCCGGTAAGTGCCGACGCATTCAAAGGGTTTTTCTCTTTCCTTCCCTATCAGGGCCTTCATTATGGGAACCAGTTTTTTATTTTCAAATATGTCTTGACCGAAAATTCTTTTCAGCTGTTTTTTTTCAAGATAAGGATAGAAGGTGGCGTAAACGAACAAGCACTTGGGGCAGTTGCCGCACCACCTCTCCCCCGTTTTTAAACCTTGGTTGCAGCTGGAAAAAGCCGAGAAATACTGGGGATGTTTGGCAAACATCTTGGCAATTTCCAATTCGGTATATCTTCTCAGATAACTAAAATAGTTTGCGTTTTGTGATAGATACTTTCGGCAATACTTCCTGAACTTCTTTTCAAAATCCGAGCTTTTGGAGTATTGGTGGTTGATGGTTTTGCCAAGGTATTTGACATTGCCTTCGTTGGCTGATTTTTCATTGGAAAAAGCAATATGCTTGTAATCAAAAAGGGCCGAGCAAAAGACGCTCAGGAAAGACAAGACGGCGGTAAATGGAGTGTGGCCGTTTAAATATCCCTGCTTGTTGAGCCGCAACAAAAGAGGATCTATTCTTCTTTCTGCCACCATTGGCTTTTTAATTCCAGCCGCTTTGATTACTTTTTTGGCCGCTTTCTCCGGATTGAGCAGAAAGCAGTTGACCGCCTCTTCTTTCTTTTTAAGCTTCTCCAAGGTGACGATAGAATCTTTGCCCCCGCTCAAAGGCACCAGATACCTGTTTTTCAGCTCTCCAGAAAAGACGGCCAGGCTGGGAGCAGTTAAGCTGGGGTTGCTGTTGATGCTCAAAAAGCCCTCCTTTCTGAAATCAATCTTATTCTCGTAAAAGAACTGCCCCATACCCCTGATTATCAATTCTTTCCACCAGGCAATCTGCTCTTTATTTAAAACTCCGGCCCTGACCATAATTTCGGGAGAGCAGGTGGTTTTCCAGTAAGTGGGGATCTCCATTAAACCCAAATGGAAAACGAAATTATTGAGTTGCCAGTCCCCTATTTTTTTCAACCTGGCAGCAGACACGTTCTTTATGTTAATCCTGGCCCTAAACTTGATATCGGGCTCAATCTTAAAGCGGAAAGAGGCTCTCAGCTCCTTTCCTTTCAGCCAATAAGAGTATTTTTGGTAAATGAACCTGGGATATTTTTTGCGAAGGGAGGCAAGTTGCTTCATACTAGTCAATTATATCAGAAAACCATCTCCTTGACACTACTATGCCGGACAAGATAAGGGCGCCGTTTTTAGACGGCGCCTTTTCGTTCGCCAAAGACGATGGGTTTTCTTCTTGGGTTGTCCAGTTCTTCAAGGTTCCTGACGTGCTGTTCGGGATCGGGACAGCCCCTGCAGTGCTTCATGTGGTGCTCAACTTTACGCCGGAACCTTTCCGCATTCTCTTTGTTTATTCTTGCCGCATCTTTGCAGCTGACAGCTCCCAGCGGATGAACCATATGACATTTACTGCAAATTCGAGCCATTTTTCCACCTCCTTTATTGTACTAAATACAATCTAGCCAACTTTGGTTTAAGAGTCAAGTCAACCCAAAAGACGTATGGCCACTCCGACTATGGCTGCCATAATGCCGATTACCCAAAATCTCATTGTTACTTTGTAAGAGGGCCAGCCTTTGGCCTCAAAATGATGGTGAATGGGGGCTGCCAGAAAGATTTTTTTCTTGCGGAACTTTTTTGAAAGAAGCTGCAAAATGACGGATCCCGCCTCAATAACCAACAAAAAACCGATAATAGGCAAAACCAAAACGGAATCTGTCATAAAAGCGACGACGGTCAGGGCGGCGGTCAATCCCATTATGCCGGTTTCCCCCATGTAGAATCTGGCCGGGGGTATATTGAACCACAGGAAAGCCAAAACAGCGCCAAGAACCACGGCGCAGAAAGCAGCCAGGTTGATCTGTCCCAAGAACAGGGCAATAGCGGCAAACGCTCCAAATATGGCGGCAAACGCTCCTCCGGCCAGTCCGTCCAAACCGTCAATCACTCCTCCTGCATAAGTAGCCATCATGACAATAACAAAAAGGGGCATGTACCAAATCCCTATTTCAAAGTCACCTATGCCGGGCACATGCAGGATCGACCATTCCAATTTGGCAAAAAACCACCAGGCTCCCGCTATCCCGACCAATCCCATCAAAAGAATCCTCTGTTTCAAGCTTAGGCCTCCTGCGATATATTTTCCCTTTCCTCTGATTTGCAATATGTCGTCCGCCAAGCCGATTAAGGCTGCTGCCACTAAAGCGAAAAAGGCCAGCCAGGTTTGATCCCGGCTCAAGAAATTTAACTTCTGAAACCACCAAATGTCCGTGGCTTGAGCCAGTAAATAAAACAAAACAACGACAACAAGAGGAGTAATCCAAATCAAAAGCCCTCCGAAACGGGGCGTCTTTACCTCGCCGTCTGAGTGGAATTTCTGGAAATATGTCAGTTCTTTGCCGTCGATTGCCTTACTCCTCACCTCTTTGCGCCAAAGCTGGTGCTTATATAGAAGTTTAGTCAGAAAAGGGGTCAACCCGAAAGCCGCCGCAAAGCTGAAAGCTCCCAGGGTGAATATTTTGATAACATCGATTGCCGCTTCAGGCAGGTACATATTTTTTAAGGGGTATAAGATTTAGAATACCACACGTCGTTTCGCCATTGCCAGTTTTTGTCCATTCCGCCCAGCAGCCACATTTTGTCATGGAAAACGGCGGCGGCCGCATCCTCTCTGCCCAGCCACTGAGGATCTGCATTGGTTTTTTTCCAAGTGAAGCCGTCTTCAGAAAACCAAACATCATTTGTTCCGCCGTTTTCTTTATCATTAAGCCGGCCGATGAGCCACATTTTGTTTTCATATACCAAAACCTCGTGGCCTTGCCTCGTTTGCCAAGGAGGATCATCTCTAACCAGCTCCCAGTTTATCCCGTCTTCAGAACACCAAATATCCTTAAACACATTGTCTTTTAAATCCATACCTCCTATCAGCCACAATTTATCATCAAAAACAGTAATGGCGTGGTCCCATCTCGGCTGCCAAGGAGCCGAAGAAGTGGCCTTAATCCAAGTTAAGCCGTCTTTTGAATACCAGACATCGTTCATCGTTTGTCTTTTATCATAATTAACTCCTCCAATAAGCCACAACCTATCCTTAAAATTAATCACTAAGTGGCCTTCCCTGGCAGGCCATGCAGCCTGGCTGACGGCTTTCGTCCAATCGGCTCCGTTTTCCGAATACCAAACATCGTTCTGATAGCCGATGTCAGGCCCCCATCCTCCCATTAGCCAAAGCTTATTTTGAAACGGCTCAACGGCCATCGATCTTCTTTGACCCCAGGGGGCCTTATCTTCCACCAGTTCCCAGTTAATTCCGTCTTCCGAACTCCAGACATCGCTGAAATATGGCGCTTTCCAGTATTCGACCACATTTTCCTCTATGACAAAATCATCGGCGTTCAGTCCTCCCATCAACCACAGCTTGTCTTGGAAAACGGCGACAGTGTGCGAGTCCCTCGGCTGCCAGGGAATTTCAAACTCAACCTGCTGCCATTCAATCAGGACAGGATTGAAGAAAAGAGGTTGTTCGGCCGGTTCTTCTTGGATAAAAGGATTATTGAAAAAAATAAATATTCCAATTACCAATTCGGCCAATAAAAAGAGCAGTAGTTTTTTCAACATATTACCATTGATATGATTCTCTGACCCAGTCCAGCAATTTTCTCATTTCCGTAAAGCGGTCGGGAGAATTCAAAACAACGCTGATTATATGTCCTTTGTTCTTTGGGGCTTGGGAAATTAAGAGCAGGCAGCCACCGGATTTGGGCGTCTCCCCGGTTTTCCCCGCCATCACCAAAGGATCTCCCAGAAGTTCGTTAGTATTTACTGCGTGGTGGTTAAGAACACCATTAATATTAAATAAATCAAACTCCTTTATGGCCATTGCTTCCATAACTATCGGCTCCTCAAAAAGAATGGATTGACCGATTCTGGTCAGCTCTTGCGCCGTTGACTTGTTCCCTTCCGTTCCGTTTCTTACGTCCAAGCCGGTCGGATTGGCAAAATATGTTTTTTTAAGGCCCAGGGCTTCGGCCTTTTGGTTCATCAAGCTGACAAAATTGTCTTCTCCTATCGCTTGAACTAAAGCCAGGGCTGCGCCGTTGTTGGATTCCACCATCATCACTTTGAACAAATCCTCGACTTTAAACCTGTCGCCGGATTTCAATTTGCCGGCTCCATTCCCCGGAATGGTTGCCGCTTCTTTGGACACCGTAACAACCTGTTCCATGCTGTAGTTATCCAACACAACCTGAGCACCAATCAGCTTGGTTAAGCTGGCTATGGGCAACGCTTTTTGGCTGTTTTTCTCAAAGAGAACTTTGTTTCCTCCGTTTTTATCAAAAAAAACGGAAGAAGCCGATTCGGCCGCCAAGAACAAAGGCTCGGATTCTTTTTTGGGAAAAGGCTTTAAATCGTTCACCCTTGCCTCAAAATTTCTTTGATTGATTTGGGCTGCCAATAGCCGGGGATTTTGAGCTATTTCCTGCCAATAAAAGAAATTTTCCAGCTTGTCATTCATCGTATTAAAGCCCAAGCCCAAAAAGAAAAACAAAAAAAAGCCGGCAACGAATATTTCTATTTTATCCTTCATTATTTCTTCTTTTTGGTAATTTTTAAATGCAGTTCTTTCAGTTGTTTTTCGCTAACTTTGGAGGGAGTATCCATCATCAAATCCCGGTTGTCCCCTGTTTTTGGGAAAGCCATTACTTCCCTGATATTTTCTTCTCCCAGGATAACTGCCAAAAATCTGTCTATACCGGGAGCTATGCCTCCGTGGGGAGGCACGCCGTAGCTGAAAGCTTCAAAGTAATGGCCGAATTCTTTTTTAATTGATTCTTTTTTATGCCCCAGCACTTCAAAAACGGCGGTCAGCACATCCAAATCGGTGGTTCTCAGGCTTCCCCCTCCTATTTCAAAACCGTTGAGAACGAAATCATACTGATAAGCCAAGACTTTTCCGGGATTCTTTTTAATTTCCTTGATATTGTCGGTCTTGGGACGGGTGAAAGGATGATGCATAGCTCCCCAAGATTTGTCTTCCTTGTGCCATTCAAACATGGGAAAGTTAACCACAAAGGCAAAGGCCAGTTCATTCTTGTCCTTCTTGTCCTTTCTTAAATCGGGCTTGTCCGTCTTGTATTTTCCCATCGCCTCCTCATAAGTTATCCTCGGGAAAGGAAATTGGCTGATTTTCTTTTCAGGGAAGAGCTCTTTAACCAAATCCGAATACAGCTTTTCGACTAAACCGAGTATGTCTTCTTGTTCCATAAAACTCATTTCAATGTCCAACTGGGTATGTTCTGCCTGCCTGTCGGCTCTGGGATCTTCATCTCTTAAGCATCTGGCTATTTGGAAGTACTTTTCTATGCCGGCAATTTGGAGCATTTGTTTGTACTGTTGGGGGCTTTGGGGCAAGGCGTAAAAGTTTCCCGGCTGCAATCTAGAGGGCACCAAAAAATCTCTGGCGCCTTCGGGAGTGGACTTGGTCAAAATGGGCGTTTCCACTTCAATAAAGCCATTTTTTTCCAGATGGTTTCTCATAAACTGAATGACTTTGTGGCGGAGGGCCAAGTTTCTTTGCAACCTTGGCCTTCTCAAGTCCAAATAGCGGTATTTCAACCTCTTTTCCTCGTTGATTTCATAGCCGTCAGTGTCAATAGCAAAAGGCAAAGTTTTTGCTTCCGACAAAACAGTTATTTTCTTGGCCTCAATCTCTATTTTGCCTGTTTCCATATTGGGATTAATCATCCCTTGCGGCCTCTCTTTGACTTGTCCTGAAACACAAACAACCCACTCCGGCCTCAGTCTTTGGGCTGTCTGATAAACGTCTTTATTTTGCGGCGTAAAAACGACCTGAACCAAGCCCAACTTGTCCCTCAGGTCGATAAATATAATTTTGCCGTGCGACCTTCTTACCGCCGCCCAGCCGCATACTTTCACTTCCTCGCCGATATGCTGAGAGGTTTGAATGGTTGGAATTCTTTTCATTAAATTATCTTACCAATTTCTCTGGAAAATAAAAAGGGGGTAATGAGATATCACCCCCCTTCTCGAGTCATCGCACCCTTGTTATTTTATAATTTTTACCCCGGAACTCTACCGTCTCACCCTCTTTGAGGTTTAAGATGACCAAAGCTATGGGTGCTTGGACCGACATACAGGTAATCTTTCTTCCCAGAATTTCAGCCGAACAACCTCCATGCTGTGGTATCATCAGATAAGTTTCTTGATTGTTATCGCACTCCAGAGTGAAGATACACCCCAAACTGATTCTGGTAAAGAAACCTGTGGGTAGCTCTTTGAGTAATTTAATGGCATCTCTGGCATCTTTGATTTGTTCAGTGATAACGGCTGCCGTTTGCCCATACCCTAAACGCGAGGGTTCCGGGTCGCTTATCCTGTTTTTGGGAGCTTCAGCCAGGTTCTGTCTGTTGTTTTCGTGGAATTTTTTGAGATTCTCAATTTGCCTTTCTTTCAATTTGATGAATTCCTGCACCACTACCCTGCTGTCTATCCTGAAATCCGATGCGTTGTCCATAAAGCCTCCTTAACATAATTTTATAACCTTAATGATTTAAGGTGCGAATCTATTTTGTGATTAGCACAAAGTTAAATTATTGTCAATCTGTTTTATTCCCCCAGGATTTGGATCTGAACCTCTCTGGGTCGGCTATAATCAAGCTCCACTAAAAACACTCTTTGCCATTGCCCCAGCTGTATTTGGCCGCCAATCAAGTTTAAAGTCAGGTTAGCAGGTAGGTTTAATGCCAAGCAGTGGGAATGACCGTTCTTGCATTCGTTGTCGCATATATTGACGGTTCTTCTGGTAAAATCGTCGTGGTTGTAATTCAAATCTTTTGAGGAAAGTTTGCGCAGATGGTTTTTGAAGTCTTCTAACAAAAGGGGTTCGTTCTCGTTCAAAAAGAGGGAGCAAGTGGTATGCAGAGTCTGGATATTAACTAAGCCGTTTTTTATGCGGCTTTTTTCGACTATTTCTGACACTCTTTCGGTTAAATCAATAAAGTCAAACTCATTTTTTGTTTGCAGTTTGATTTTCTCGGTATAGGTCTTCATCGCAACGCTGATTCCATTATATCTCCGCTCTTTGGGGATGTAAACAAAAGACCGCGCCGCAGGGGCGCGATCTTGAATTTACAACCTACACTCTACATTGCTTCTCCTCCAGGGGGCGGAGGCGGAGGGGGCGGTGTGCCCGATCCCGGTTTCTTTGGCATGGAAAGACCGCCGCCTTTCTTCTTGGCAAACAGATAAACCACCACTCCTACTACCACTACAGCGATGATTATATAAACTAATGTCATATAAATTGGCTAATCAATGCATTGATTAAGAAACTTTTTCGACCTTTTTGGAGTCTCTACCTTTATTGTCTTTCTATTTCTTTTAAATGTCAACCCCATCAACCCCGTTAGAAGTGCATCTATCCCCAGCCGCATCATTAAACAAAAATGTAGTCGTAATTTTTACAAACTCCTCTTTTTATGGAAAAAGGAAATTAGATCGTAAATATCACCGGCCCCCATAATAACCAAAACGTTATCCTCGGGGAAATTCGCTTTGAGAAAACCGATGATTTCCCGCCGCGGCAGATAGATCGCCTTGGGAGAATTTACGGCTGCGGTCAGTTTTTTGGAATTTACCTTGTCTTTGATTTTCTTTTCCTCCCGGCCGGCTACGTCGTAAATATCGGTGACGACAATCTTGTCAATCGGCGCTCTCTTGAAAGCCCTAACGAAACCGTTAAAAAGATGATAAGTCCGTCGGTATTGGTGGGGCTGGTAGACGCACCAGATTTTCTTTTTGGGCCACCTTTCTCGGGCTGCCTTGAGCGTAGCTTCTATTTCCGTGGGGTGGTGTCCATAATCGGAAACCAGTACAAGCTTCAGGCCTTCCAGAGAGGCCTTAAATATCTCAAAACGCCGCCAGGAACCCCTATATTGAGACAAAGCTTCAAAGGAAATCTTATCTGGTATTTTTAGGGCCCTGGCTGTCTTTAAAGCCGCCAGAGCATTTAGGATATTATGCTTACCGGGTACTTTTAAAATCTTTTTTAGTTTTTCTGCCTCTTTTTGCTTAAAAGAGAACTTTTGAATTTTGAATTTGGGATTTGGAATTTGTTTGGAAATTGGAAATTGAGAATTGGAAATTAATACGCCGTCTTCGGGTAGATGGAAAATAAATTCTTTAAAGGCTCGCTTAATATTATTAAAGTTCTTATAGTAATCCAGGTGGTCCGGCTCTATATTGGTTAGAACGATTATTTTGGGCCAGTAGTTCAAGAAAGAAGCGAAGTGCTCGTCGGCCTCAATGACAAGATAGCGGCTTTTCCCTACCCGGCAATTGGAGCCGCCAGCCGGCGGAGCGAATTCTTTAACCTTAGTGCCCACAATTACAGTTGGATCCAAGCCGGCTTTTACCATAATAAGACCGAGCATGGCAGTGGTGGTACTCTTGCCGTGGGTTCCCGCCACCGCAATAGTAAAATGCTCTTTGGTTAACTTCCCTAGCGCTTGTGGATAGCTTAACGTGTGCACTCTTTCAGAGTGCACAGTTGCGGCGGGGCTGTAAACAGTTAAGTCGGCGTCTTTTTTGCGTATATTTTTACCAATTGTGATTTTAGCGCCTTTCTTTTTGAGGAGTTCTGTGATTTCCGAGGAAACCAAATCAGAGCCAGAAACTTTATGGCCTTTTGCTAAGTAATACTGAGCCAGAGCTGAAACTCCGATGCCCCCTATACCGATAAAATGAATACGCATATGCTTTTTTAGCTCACTTTGAAAGCTGATAGCTTTCCAAAACAATATATTCGGGCCCTCCCTTCTTAAGCTTGCTTTCCATAACTTCAATGGAATCAACGTCAAATGCCAACTTGATTTCTTCTTCAATTTGCGGTCTTTCTTCGGGTTCAAGACATCTGAAATCCCAAGCCCTGATTCGAGCCAAAGTAATATGGGGCGAGAAACCTCTTTTTTCGGGAGAGTAGTTGATATTAGAATCAACCAGTATTTTCTGCAGGGCTTCTTTCAATTTTCCTAATTCTTCTTCTCTTCGCTCTATATATTCAATCTTTAATTTT
>CAYPPH010000004.1:0-12612 GCA_964412565.1 uncultured Candidatus Saccharibacteria bacterium | reverse complement strand
TCATGGACGGGTTAAAAACAAATTTATCGAGTAGAGCGAGAAAAAGCACCAAAAATATATTCTTGAAGAGGTGAATCTTTATATTTGTTTAAAAAGTAATTTAATGAAATTATGAAAGACTTGAAGCAACAAATTGAAATGGAAAGAAGGGGGAAAGATGAATTCTTTAAACATCACCCCCAATCCCCTATACCTTTCAGAGAAAGAGCGGGATTTGAGGGACTAAATTACTATTCTGTAAATACGGAATTAAGGTTTGAGCTAGAATTGCATGAACACGAAGAAAAGAAAACAATAAAGATTCAAGATTCCAAGGGGGGGACACAAGAATTCATCAGGTGGGGGGAGTTCAGGTTTGAAATAAATGGAAAGGAATATACTTTACAGGCATACAAGAGTAGCCATGAGGAGGAAAGATTTTGGGTCCCTTTTAGAGACGAAACGAATGGGAAAGAAACCTATGGAGCTGGAAGATATATTGATCTAGAGCCTTCTCGCCACAAAACCTCAAACGGAAAGTGGGTTTTGGATTTCAATCAAGCCTATAACCCCTGGTGTGCATATAGTGAAAATTATGTCTGTCCTTTCATCCCGCCAGAAAACTGGCTTGAGACTGAAATTAAAGCTGGAGAAAAATATTCTCCTTCAGAGTAAAAATCTTAAAGAGGCGGTGGTTTAAAATGGTAACATTTTCATGCAAAAGAATAAGCCAAGAAGAACTGATTAGATGTTCATTCAATTTGAATAAAACCGAATACAATGTATTAATGTTCATGTTAAAAAGGGGTGAGATATTTACGGTATCCCAAATTTCTAAGGTCATAAAACTGGACAGAACAACGATCCAGAAGGCAATAAAGAGCCTTGTTGATAAAAAATTGGTAAAAAAGAGGCAAAAGAATTTACCTAAAGGGGGATATACTTTTTTTTATAAGATAAATAACAAAAACGAAATTAAAGACAGGATGAAAGAAATAACCTACAAATGGTATAAAGGTGTTGAAGAAGCCATTAATAGATTATAAATAATTTTTCCTTAATCTCTCTTTCTGTTTAATGGTTTTAATGAAAGTGATAAGAGGAATTTTTTTGTTGCCGTAGGCTTTGTAATAATTTGCTTTGGATTTAATAGTGACTTCTGGAGAATTTCAAATTCACAACTTCGTAAGACATTTAAATGATAGTGATTAAGTTATTCACTATTGATTGATTCAGTCACAGGTGGTAAATATGAACGAGTTGGAAAAAATCAGGAAAGGAAAAATGGGAAAACTAAAGGAGAATCCAGAAAACCATAACATTAAAGCAAAAATCGAAGTAAATGACGATAATTTTGAAGAAAAGGTGATAGAACAGAGTGAAGAAGTCCCTGTTATTGTTGATTTTTGGGCTGAATGGTGTATGCCCTGCTTAATGTTGGGGCCTGTTTTAGAAAAAATTGCAGAAGAATATGAAGGGAAACTCATTTTAGCAAAATTAGACGCGGATAAAAATCCAAGAATATGTCAAAAGTATGGAATAATGAGCATACCTGCTGTTAAAATGTTTAAGCATGGAGAGGTTGCCGATGAATTTATTGGCGCTTTACCAGAACCTCAAGTAAAAGAATGGGTTGGTAAAAATCTAAGTGCTTGAAATGAAACTCAAAAAAATATGAAGCATCGATGAAGTAATCGACGTCCACCCATGTCGAATATCAAGGATTCATAAAGATGGTAATAATGGGTTCTAAGCTCAGGGAAAAGGATATGAAACATGAAATTACCCGTAAGGAAGATCTCAATTCAGAAGATTATTTGATTGAAGTGAAAGCTCCTTTGGTGGCTGAGAGATTTCGGGCCGGACATTTTGTGGTTCTTCTTACCCATCCAAAAGGAAAAAGAATTCCAATGTCTGTACTAAAAACGGAAGATGGTAAGATCTCTATGTTGATAGGGAGGTTGGGGAAGACCTCCCGTGAACTTGACACTTATAAAGTAGGTGATACGCTCGAAGCTGTAATTGGTCCGCTGGGAAATCCGATTGACCTTAAGAAATATGGAAATCTGGTTTTCGCATCGGACTTGGTATGTGGGCATGCAGAAAATTACGCAGCTTCAAAGGCTTTGCGGGAAGCGGACGGGAATCATGTAATTTCAATACAAACTTTTCCCACTAAAGATTTGATATACCTAGAAAAAGAATTGAGGGGTATAAGCGATGAATACTACATAACAACCATGGACGGGTCTTATGGAATAAAGGGTCATTACCTAGACGTGTTAGAACGACTACTGAAGGAAGACAGGGTTGATATGGTCTTTGCCGGGGGAGATATGCAGGGCTTAAAAAGGTTAGCAGAGCTCACTAAGTCATATAACATACCAGCAATGGTCACGTTGCGTCCGATTATGGTTGATGCCACCGGAATGTGCGGGTCATGCCGTGTATTTATCGATGGCGAAATGAAATTGGCGTGTATTGACGGACCGATGTTTGATGCCCACAAGGTAGATTTCGATGAAGTAATAAATGCAATGAACAGGTTTAAGAAAAAAGAAGAAGAGGCCATGAAGAATTACAACAGAAAGGTGCTAAAATGATGGCAAAGACAATCAAAACTCAAGTCCCTATACCTGAGCAACCCGTTGAAAAGAGGGTTAAGAACTTTGATGAAGTTCCGTTGGGTTATACCAAAGAGCAGGCAATTGAGGAAGCAAAGAGATGCATTCAATGCAAAGATCCTCCATGCACTAAACACTGTCCAGTTCATGTCGATATCAAAGGGTTCATAAAACTACTTGCGGAAGGAAACCTCAAAGAAGCCTTCTTGAAGATTAAAAAAGACTGCCCTATCCCCGCAATCGCGGGCCGTGTTTGTCCACAAGAGGACCAATGCGAAGGTGCATGTACTTTAGGAAAGAAATTTGATCCAATAAACATAGGTAAATTGGCAGCGTTTCTGGCAGATTGGGCAATGCAAAATGGTATCGAGCAAGAGTCCACAATAGAAGAAAAAAGGCAAAGGGTTGCTGTGATTGGATCGGGGCCAGCTGGTATTAGCTGTGCAGCTGACTTAAGAAAAAATGGCTATAAAGTAACTATGTTTGAGGCGCTCCATAAAGCTGGAGGAGTGCTTCAATATGGGATACCTAATTTTCGGTTGCCTAAAGAAATTGTAGATCAGGAGTTATCATATTTAAAAGGACTCGGAGTTGACATTAGGCTCAATATGATTATAGGGCAAAATATATCCCTTGATGAATTGCGCAATGAGTATGACGCAATTTTCATTGGGACGGGAGCCGGCGCTCCAAGATTCCTGGGCATAAAGGGAGAAAAACTCAACGGGTTCTACTCAGCAAATGAATTCCTCATCAGGATAAATCTGATGAAGGCGCACAGTTTTCCAGAATACGATACCCCTATCATAGTTGGAGATAAAGTAGGAATTATCGGCGCAGGAAACGTGGCTATGGATGCTGCCAGATGCGCACGCAGGCTTGGCTCTGAGGTATACATTCTTTATAGGAGAACAAAAGAATACGCCCCGGCAAGAAAGGAGGAGCTACGTCATGCACTTGAAGAGGGTATTAACTTTATGGAATTGGTCAGCCCCACAGAAATACTCGGAGAAAATGGATGGGTTAAAGGAGTTGAACTCGTAAGGATGAAATTTGGAGAGATGGACAAGAGCGGGCGTCCAAGGCCCATACCAATAGAGGGAAGCGAATTTATCATGGATTTAGATACGGTCATAGCAGCTCTCGGTACCAGGCCAAACAGGCTCTTTCTGTCAAGAGCTCCCGAGCTGAAAACTGAGAGCTGGGGCGGAATCTCCGTCGATGACGATCTAAGAACCAATATAGAAGGCGTAACCGCCGGTGGTGACTCTATCAGTGGTGGGGCTACAGTTATTGAGGCATTAGGGGAAGGCAGACAGGCTGCGAAGACATTACATGATTACCTATCGGGTAAAATATCAAATCTCCAAGAAATGCCGAGGAGAAGTAATTTGTAAGAGGTGAATAAAATGCCATGGGTAGATGAAGAAAGATGTATAGGTTGTGGTGCCTGTGCAAGTATTTGTCCACAAGGTTTTGAGATGGAAGGGGGAAAGGCTAAAGTAAAAGACGAAAATGCCAGCTGTATCAATGAGGCTGCCAATTCGTGTCCAAGAAAAGCAATTATGATTGATAAAAAAGGGGGAACCAAACAAGAAAGGGAAATGGCCCCCCAACAACCAAGACCTGGTACGGGTGCAGGCAGTGGTGCTGGACAAGGAAGAGCCATGGGACGAGGATTTGGAAGGGGTGCTGGTAGAGGAATGGGAGGGCTCGGCCTAGGCCCCAGCGGTTATTGTGTCTGCCCCAATTGTGGACACAAAGTCCCCCATGAAAGGGGAAAACCCTGTTACGCGCACCTGTGCCCAAACTGCGGAACTAAAATGGTGAGGGAGAGATAGAAATTAAACCAAATATACTAGAAGGATAAAAATGACGGAGGTTGATAGAATGGAATGGAATGAATCAGGAGGTATGAAATGAGTATTTCAATTGGATTTTTTTCTTTGTTGGTTTACCTGGCATTAACCGCAGGCTCAGGGGGACTTATCCTGTGGAGCCTTGAGGAAATTTTCTTCGGTGTGGTTTTTGCATTTCTGACGGCTCTGGGGGTTAAAAAATTATTTGAGGTAGCCGGTGTGAAGCCCAGCCTGGGTTTCCTGAATCCCGTAAAGTGGATTGTATTTATTGCTTATCTGCTCGGTCCGTTCCTCTTCCAGATGGTCAAGGCCAACCTGAGGGTTGCCCGGAGTGTGGTTACCGGAAAGATCGAGCCTGGAATCGTGAAAATCCATCCTCATTTAAAGACGGATTTGGGCCTTACCATGCTTGCGAACTCCATCACTCTTACACCCGGAACACTTTCAATGGATGTGGACGGGGACAAAAACCTTTACGTTCACTGGCTCTGGGTCAAAGACAAAGAGCCTCGAGCAGAGGACGTTTGCTCAAATTTTCCTGAATGGGTGAGGTGGATAACTGAATGATGCTGGTTGCAATTTTACTTGGGATCGGAATATTGATTTCTTTAGTCAGGGTTATGAAGGGACCTTCAATTCCAGATAGGGTGGTTGCGATGGATGTAATCAATACCCAGGTGGTCGCTGTTCTCGCGGTGATGGGAACTGCCTTTGAAGAGGTCATATACATAGATGTGGCGATTGTCTATGCCCTGCTATCCTTTATATCAGTCTTGTGGTTAGCAAGATTCGTGGAGGGAGGGAAATGATTTGGATTGTTTACCTGCTCCTGGGGATAGGAGTGACCTTTCAGCTGTTGGGCACCATGGCCCTGCACAGATTCCCGGATCCCTATACAAGGCTGCACGGATCAACCATGTGCACAACCTTCGGTTCCATCTTCATTTACCTTGGTCTCATCCTGTATGGAATGAGCAGGGGTTGGTTATCCTACCCCATTCATATTTTTCTGATTATGGTGTTGATTCTGATAACCAATCCTACTGGGTCCCATGCCATAGCAAGGGCCGCGTACAGAAGTGGTGTCAAACCCAAAGGGGCTGTGGTTGACAAACTTCGGGAAGGTGAACGAGATGGTTGAGCCTGTTCAGCTATTATTGGTGATTGGAATAATTTGCTCTGCAGGGTTCGCTTTGCTAAAGAGGGATTTGCTTAAATCAGTCATTTTTATGGCGATTATGTCGCTGCTACTGGCTGCAGAGTTTTATTGGCTACAAGCCCCTGATGTGGCCATCGCAGAAGCGGCAATAGGGGCAGGCCTGGCCACAGCTGTTTATGTCATAGCTATTCAGAAAACTAGCAGGTGGGAAGATGAAAAGGAATAAAAAAATTAAGATCGTTACCTTGGTTGTATTTTTCGGCATGCTTTTACTGACGGCTTTTCATATTCATCCGTTTGGCGTGCCCGTTAACTCAGAGATGGACGATTACTTCATTCAGAATGGCCAGGTCCAAACCGGTTCAAACAATATCGTAGCCTCAATACTCTTCGACTACAGGGGTTTTGACACCCTGGGCGAGGCCACGGTTTTATTTGCTGCGGCTGCCGGAGTATTTTTGGTATTTGGAGGGAGGCAAAAATGAAAGAAGAAGACCAAGGAATGTCCATAATCGTGAAAACGATTGCATGCATCGTTTCAACTCTGGCAATCGTGTTTGGACTATATTTAATCCTGCATGGGCATTTAACTCCAGGGGGAGGCTTCGCTGGCGGAGCCGTGATAGCTACAGTTGTTGCCTTGTTTATGGTATCTTTTGGAAAAGAAAGACTCAGGGAAAATCTGTCCGGGCAGTTACTTTCCGCTTTGGAAACAACAGGTTTAATTATCTTCATTGGTTTGGCTTTCTGGGGACTTTCCGCTACCTTTTTCTGCAATTTCCTGGTCAATTCAAGTGAAATCTTTGGAATGAGCATTCCTTTTGGGGTCAATACTGGTTATCTGGGGACCGGAGGGATGATTCCTTTGATGAACCTGGCAGTGGGGCTGGAGGTTTTTGGTGCGATTTCCCTGATTCTCCTTCTGATGTTTACTTCTGGGGGTGACAGCGAATGATCAGTATTCCACTTCTTGGGGTTGTTCTGCTCATTGGGATGGGGATATCAGCCTTGGCCTTGAAAAGAAATTTGATCAAAATGGTTATAGCGATACACGTGATAGGATCGGGGGTAAATCTTTTTTTGATATCTCTTGGATACAGAGAAGGTGGAATAGCTCCTATCTTTACCAATGCTCCCAAACTTAAGATGGTATTACCTGCTCCCCAGGCCCTGACCCTGACTTCGATTGTGATACAACTGGCTGTTATAGCCTTGATGCTTTCCTTCATCATTTCTCTCTATAAATCCTATGGGACTCTTGATTCGGAAAAAAGGAGGCTGAAAGGATGATCCTGAGCGAACATTCCCTAATCCTGGCGATAGCGATCCCCCTCCTGGCAGGGTTCATCATTCCCTTGGTTAGCAGGCTGGGAAGAAAAATTAGAAATTCATGGGTTGTCGGCAGTCTGATAATTTCTCTGGTATGCATATCCTATCAATTCCTCGAAGTCTTGGCAAAAGGACTCCAGGTCTACACCCTGGGAGCAACTATCCCATCCCTAACTTCTCCTGCAGGTTTTCCCGTCAGAATAATCCTGGAAGTAGACGCGTTAAATGGCTTAATTTCTTTTATCGTTGTGTTGGCCGCGCTTCTTGCAAGCATTTACTCTTGGAAATTTATCAGGGAAAGGGAAGAGAAATTCTATCCACTGTTCCTGCTTCTCACCGCTGGAATCCTGGGCATGAGTCTTACCGGGGATTTTTTCACCCTGTTTGTCTTTGTTGAAATAACATCGATCTCCTCGGCAGCCTTAATCTCCTTTTTCAGGTGCGGCGAGTCCTTTGAGGCCGCGATCAAGTACTTAGTCCTTTCCGCGGCAGGCGGCCTTTTCCTCCTTTTTGGGGTGGGGATCCTGTATGGAGAGTATGGATTCCTGAATATGGCTGCCATTGCCAGCGAGATCAGCATTCACTACTCCTTTTTGGATGGAGCAGCTTTAGCACTCTTTGCGGCTAGCCTGTTGTTGAAATCCGGCTCTGTTCCGGTTCATTGGTTGAAACTCGATGCCTATCAAGAAGCCCCTGCCTCCGTGATTGTTTTGTGTTTGCTCTCTTCCTTGACCAGTCTTTATGTCCTATTCAGGATAGCCTTTTCTGTGTTTGGACTGGTGTTAACCCCGACTTTTGGATGGGTAATAGTCGCGCTTGGAATTGGGTCCATTCTGGTGGGCGTTTTAATGGCATTGCCCCAGAACAATCTAAAAAGGCTAATAGCCTACGTTGCGGTTGCGGAGATCGGTTATGTTATGCTGGGAATAGGGGCAGGATTGAGTCAAATGCCTAGTCTGAATGGGTTCGGGTTTGCGGCACTGTCAGGAGGGATATTCCATATAGTAAACGATATATTGAACTTGGGGCTGTTGTTTCTGGTAGCAGGCGCTATTTACTATTCGACCGGGGGGAGAGACATAAATCGGATGGGAGGTTTGGCTCAACACTCTCACTCCTTAACCTTCCTTTTTTTAATAGGTATGCTTGCCGTTTCCGGGATTCCTCCTCTAAATGGTTTTGCCTCCAAGCTTCTGATTTACGAGTCCGTTTTCTTTTTTAACCCCCTGCTATCCGTGATTGGACTTCTGGGAAGTGTACTTATCCTGGCCATTTTTGTGAAAGTCTTTGCCTCCGTTTTCCTCGGTCCTCCGACAAAAAAACCTTCTAAAGTCCCGTTCTCTATGATTTTGCCTATGTTAGTCATTGCCTCCCTTATCTTATTCCTGGGTTTATTCCCCCATCTCGTCCTGGAATCTTTAGTCGTGCTCGCATCCAAATCTTTAATAAATCCTTCCCAGTGGATTGGAGGTGTCCTGTGATGATAGAAAATTGGAATCCCCTAATATTTGTAATCTCCCTGGCGGTCATAGCTCTGATTTCGTGGATAATTCGCCGGGCAGGAGAGGATAAAAAGAAGAAAACATCAGCTTTCTTTGCAGCCAATCCTGTTCCACCCGGGAACAAAATAAAGGATATATATTGGGGATTTTACATAGCTTTGGGGAAAGTTTACGAAGTATTGAAAGACCTGCATTCAGGACTCCTTAACGATTACATCTACTGGTTTGTCCTTTTGATAGTTATAATTTCGGTGGTGATACTGTTATGATATTTCAGACCCTCCTAATTCCTGTGGTAGCAATTTTCGGAATAACTGTAGGTCTATTCTACAGGGGTATCGATCGAATTCTTGCAGCAAGAATGCAGGGAAGAATAGGTCCTCCTCTTCAACAGCCCTTCAGGGATGTGAAGAAGCTGCTGGTGAAGGAAGAGACCCAACCTGTGAATGCGTATGGATGGCTATTCCATCTGATGCCCATAGTTGCTTTAACGAGCGCGTTGATAATTCTTCTTTACCTGCCTTTAGGGGGTTTTCCCCCTTTGCTTGAAGGCTATGGAGATTTGATCCTGGTACTTTACCTTTTCTCTCTACCCTCCTTGGCCCTGGTTCTTGGCGGATTTTCCTCTGCGAGTCCTTATGCAGAGGTTGGAGCCCAGAGAGAGGTGGTGAAAATGCTAAGCTACGAGCTTCCTCTGATAATCGCCTCCTTTGCTGTGGTCTGGCTGATCTCCCTGAGCACAGGGAATCCATTTTCCCTTTGGCTCATTTCCCTAAATCCCGGATGGAATCTGACGGGCTGGTTGGGTTGGGTTGGCCTTCTGATCCTTTTTGCAGTTTTGCTGTTTGTGATGCCCGGTGAACTTGGAAGTGTTCCATTTGATTTGCAGTCAGCAGATTCGGAAATTGCCGGAGGTCTGTTAACGGAATACTCGGGAAGAAATCTTGCTATTTACTATCTTGCAGATGTGGTAAAAACAATAGCCTTTGCCTCCTTAATAATTGCCCTGTTTTTGCCTTTTAATCTCTCAACCATCTTTCCCATTTCAGGGTTTTTCGGATCGATCCTAGACTTTCTTTTTTACTTACTCAAACTTTTCTTTGTAACTTTCCTTGGCTTCACTCTGCCGAGGGTGGTAACCGGAAGGCTGGAAATCAATAAGCTTGTAACTGTTTACTGGAAATACGCTGCTCTGGCAGCTTTGGCCGGCTTCGCTTTAGTGGGGGTTAATATAATCTTTGGGTGATTCGATGGATAAAGAAAAAAAGCTAAAAAAGCTCGTAAAGGCCGTTTGGATTTTCAACTGGTTCAACTCCTGTGGTTTTACGGAAATTTTGCCGGTTGTGGGCTCGAGATGGGATATGGAACGCTTCGGAATCATTCCTGTTTCCTCTCCAAGACACGCGGATGTTTTGATCATCGCGGGCTACCAAACCCTGAAATCTATAAAAAGGGCAAAGAAAATTTACGATCAGATGCCGGATCCCAAGGTCGTGATAGGAATGGGTTCGTGTTCCATGAGTGGTGGAATGTATTGGGATTCCTACAATACCATAAAAAGACTCGATGACTGGATTCCTGTAGATTTATACATTCCCGGTTGCCCGCCAAGGCCGGAGGCTATCTTTGAGGGAATAATGAAAATTATGAAAGAAGTGGAGGGTGGAGAGAATGGCTGATTCGGTAGGGGAAAAAATTGAGCGGAAGTTTGGAGCTAAAGTGAGGGAAAAAACAAAAGGGAGGCTTCAAGTAAAGGTTGGATTGAAAAGACTTAAAGAAGTCTGCAGATTTGCTAAAGAGAAAGGATTCGAACACCTCTCCGCCATCTCTGCCACAGACTTCCCTGAGAAGGGAAAATACGAACTTTCCTATTTCCTCTGGTCCAGATCGAAAAGAACTGTACTGTGGGTGAAGACGAGCATAGAAAGGGGGAAACCCGAGGTCCCTTCCCTCACAGAGGTATGGGGAGCAAATGCTGGAGCGCATGAAAGGGAGATCCATGAACTTTTTGGAATAAAGTTTGAAGGAAATGAGGACCTTTCGGAGCTTTTTCTTGAAGACTGGAAAGGACCTCCGCCCTTCAGAAAAGACTTCGACTGGAGAAAATACGTAAGAAAAGAGTTCTACAACAAGAAATCAAAAAGAGAGAGTGGTTATTATGACTGATCAAATAAAGCATTCCAAGGATTCGAATTACGACTTCTACTTCGGTCCCGCACATCCAGGATCCGGAAACTTCGGAGTCAAGTTAAAGGTCAGCGGGGAAGAAGTTATAGAAGCAAAGGCTGATCCCGGCTACCTTCACCGGGGATTTGAAAAGCTTATGGAATATCGAAATCCGATACAGAATGCTGTGCTTTCAGATAGGGTATGCGTCTTTGAACCTTTAAACTGGAATCTGGTTCATGCAGAAGCCGTTGAAAAGCTGACAGACCAGGAAGTCCCAATCAAAGCTAGATGGATAAGGGTTTTAATGGCGGAATTATCGAGGATACAATCACATTTAATTTGGTATGCCGGAACATCCTTGGGAATAGGATTTGACACAGGATTTAAACTGGCCCTCGGTTATCGGGATTATATCTTGGACCTGTTTGAATTGATAACCGGTGGGAGGGTTTACCCAGCGGGCTATATAACTCCTGGCGGGGTAAGAAGAGACCTCCCCAATGGATGGAAAGAAAAGGTTACGGGAGTCCTGAAAAAACTTGACAAAATGGTTAAGTTCGAAAAGCTTGAGAACCCTGTTTTGGAAGGGAGGATGGAAGGTGTTGGTAAGCTTGAATTGAGGGATGCCAAGAATCTTGGAGCGACCGGTCCTGTTTTACGGGCTTCGGATGTGAAAAGCGACGTAAGGAAGGAAGAGCCTTACGAAATTTATTCCGAGCTTGACTTTAAAATCCCCTATGAAAAAAAAGGGGATGCCTATTCCAGGTATTTGGTCGGGTTCAAAGAAATCGAGGAATCCCTATCGATTATAAGGCAAGTAATTGAACAAATGCCGTCCGGTGGGATAGAACCGGTAAAGCCGAAGCTTTCTTCCCCAATTCCAGAAGGAGAGGTTTTCGTGCGGAATGAACTTGCAAGGGGAGAGGGGGCGATACATTTGGTTGGTAATGGATCTGGAAATCCATACAGATGTAAAATTAGAGGACCTTCCTTTCTCCACCAAATCCCCGTTCTTGAACATTTACTTAAGGGATCTCAAATTGCGGATGTCCCCGCAGTTTACTGGAGTCTAAATCCTTGCCCTGCGGATATGGATAGGTAATATGAAACTGAAAAAGTCCCTCAAAATTGGAGCAGAAATTTGGGGAAACCTGTTTAGGAGAGCCTTGACTGTCCAATTTCCTAAGGAATTCTTGGCCATCCCAAGAACCTACAGAGGGGAACATAAGTTTGATGGGGAAAAGTGTATTGGTTGTTCACTTTGCGCCAATATCTGCCCTAACAAAGCCATAAAAATGATGGAGACAGCCAATGGAAAGAAACCAGAAATAGATCTTTCCAAATGCTGTTTCTGTGGTCTTTGTGAAGATATATGTCCTACCGGGGCTCTCAAGTTAACCATGGAACTCCCCAAATCAATTCATAGTCCTTCCGCCTTGGTAAAATCTCCTCAATCCTAAGAAGGTGAAAGCTAATGCTCCGGAGGTGCATCCTTTTTAAATCATGCTTTCGAATAAAAAATTCCACTAGTCTATCTGAATGGCGGTGGGTATGGACTTGGTTCACCGATTACTCGCTATATCCAAATCACGATGGAAAATCCATAAAGCAATCTTTAATTTAACAGATAAAAAAGATTGGACAATAAATTAAAAGGGCAAGCCCATCAAATTCAAGGAAGGAGAGCCGGTTTTGGCGGTTTAGCCGTTCAAAAGGGGGTGTACTAAAATGAAAAAAACATTTGAAGGCTGGTCGTTTAACAGGATAGAAAAGCTTGGAAATAAAAAATTCAATCACGTTGGATGCGAAGGAGAGAATGAGAAGTTTATTGACTTTTAACTCAATTTGTGCCAAAGGTAGGTATGCAAAGAAAGGTAAAGTTTACGATAGAGGCACAAAAAGCACCAAAAACGGTTGAGAATACGGAAAGGGTAGAAAAGACACGAAATAAAGGGTCACAGAGTTACTTAAATAAAGAGGATTCATTCTTT
>CAYPPH010000003.1:0-13417 GCA_964412565.1 uncultured Candidatus Saccharibacteria bacterium | reverse complement strand
CTTCTATTCGGGAAAAAGGCTTCTATATATAGGTAAGGGCGGCAATATTAGAGAAAGAGTCCGCAATCACTTTCACCAGCCCTCTTATCGGGATCATCTTTTTATTGACAAAGTAAGAAAAGTCGGCTACATCAAAACCGATTCGGAAATTGAAGCTTTGATTCTGGAGGCCGAACTGATAAAGAAACACCAGCCCGATTACAACGTTGCCTGGAAAGACGACAAGAATTATTTCTATGTCGTTGCCACCAAGGAAAACTTTCCCCGAGTTTTCATCACCCACCAACCCAAAAAATCCCAAAATAAAATTGATGAAGGTTCAACCTCGGTCATTGGGCCGTTTGTGGACGGGAGCTCGCTGAAGCAAACCCTGAAAACATTAAGAAAAGTATTCCCCTACAGAACCTGCAATCCGCCAGCTGGCGGATTACCAAAGAAACCCTGCCTTTGGTACCAGCTGGACAGATGCCCAGCTCCTTGTTTGTTCAAATCAAATTTAGGAAAACAGATTGTTGGAGATGGAGCCTCCAACAAACTTAAGAGAGAATATTTAAGGAATGTTAATAATTTAATGGGGGTTCTCAACGGCAAAAAGAGACAAGTTTTAAAAAAAATGGCCAAGGAAATGAGAAGGCTGGCCAAAGAGCAGAAGTTCGAAAAAGCCGGTAAAATCAAAAATCAGATTCAGGCCCTCCAGAGGGTTTTATCTCACGCCCGTATCTTTGATATGAAAGAGGTTAAACCTCCTTCGCTTGAAGATTGGCCGTACGAAAGAGTGGAAGCATACGATATCGCAAACATACAAGGAGCTGCGGCAACGGGCGCCATGGTTGTATTTAGAAACGGCAAACCCGATAAGTCGCAGTATCGAAAGTTTAAAATAAGAGGGGGGAATAAGCCCAACGATATTGCTATGATAAAGGAAGTGTTATCAAGAAGGTTAAAACATAAAGAGTGGCTTTATCCTGACTTAATCCTAATCGACGGGGGCAAGGCTCAACTAAACGCAGCGAAGGAGGTATGTTCGAGGTCCCACCTCGAGCATATTAAAGTGATGGCGATCGCTAAGAAAAACAATGAATTATACAGTGATGAAAAAAAGGCACCGGTACTCTTGAAAAATACGCCACGGGAATTCTCAAACACGATTCTCAAACTCAGAGACGAGGCGCACCGCTTCGCCCAAAAATACCACCACAAGCTGAGGGAAGACATATTTCGTTGACCTCTGGTTTTTTGCTTGGTATTATAAGATAATGTGGGGTTTTGTTTTTAAAATCATTTCCGGAGTGGCGGGCCTTTGGCTGGCCGCCCAATTCGTTCCCGGCGTCATGTTCACTGGAACATGGAAAGACCTTTTGATTGTCGGTCTCGTACTGGGGGTAATCAATGTTTTCATCAAACCGATTCTAAAGCTGATCACTCTGCCCCTGAGAATCATCACCCTGGGACTTTTCAGCCTGATTCTCAACGTAGCCATTATCTGGATGGTTGACATTATTTTCCCAGAACTTATAATCACAGGTATTATGCCTCTTATATGGACGACCTTGATTATCTGGGCGATCGGTTTTCTCTTGCCCGGTGTTTCCAAAAGGGGTAAAAGCCTCTAAACTATGAATAATTTTTTACCAATCGCTCAAATAATAATCGCAGTTGCTCTCATAGTGTTAATTCTCTTTCAGCAAAGAGGAACGGCTTTGGGTTCGGCCTTCGGCCAGGAGGGCGGCTTTTACGCCACCCGCCGGGGTATCCAAAAACAGATGTTCTGGGCAACGGTTGTATTGGGAGCCCTCTTTATTATCTTGGCTCTACTCAACTTGATTTTCTAACCAATGAAACTCAGTTTTAAGCACCTCCTGCCAATTGAAAAATGGCCCAGCAAAAAGCAGTGGGCTAAAATTTTCACAATACTGACCAAAAAAGAAAAAATCTTTCTTTTTGTTTTTTTGTTTCTTTTTTTGGGATCTTCCGTTTCCCTTCTTTCCCTTCTTTATTTCAAAAATACGGTCTTGGCTCCCGCAGTGGGCGGAAGCTATACCGAAGGCGTGGTGGGCAGCCCCCGCTTCATCAATCCCGTTTATGCTGCCGGCAACGACGTTGACAGAGCGCTGACAGAGCTTATCTTTTCCGGCCTAATGAAATACGGAACGGACGGCAAGATAGTGCCAGACCTAGCTGAAAAAGTGGAAATAAAGGAAGATAATACGGTCTATGAGGTTTATCTCAAGGAAAACGTTTTTTGGCACGACAGAAAACCCTTGACTGCTGATGACGTCATTTTTACTGTCAAAATAATCCAGAATCCGGACTACAAAAGTCCATTGCGGGGGAATTACCTCGGCATAGAAATGGAGAAAGTGTCTGACTATCGAGTTCGCTTCAAGTTACAATCAGCTTACGCGGGTTTTGCGGAAAGACTGACATTCAAAATACTGCCTGAGCACATCTGGAAAGAAATCTCTCCGCAAAACTTCCTTTTGACGAATTACAATTTGCGGCCGGTGGGCTCCGGTCCCTACCAGTTTAAAGATCTAACTCAGAATGCTTCGGGCTCCATTGTTTCCCTTGAATTGGTCAGATTCAAAAAATATCATTCTGAAACCAATCCCAGCCAGCCGTATCTGTCGGAAATAACCTTCAAATTCTTTGAAACTGAGGAAGAGTTGGCAAAAGCCGCCAGAGGCGGAAGAGTTGACGGCTTCCCCTTACCGTCCCCGGAGTATTGGAAACTGGCCAGAAAAGACAATTACCAGGAACTGACTTTCTCGCTTCCCCGCTACTTTGCTGTCTTTTTCAATGAAGACGAATCGAGATTTTTGGCGGAAGAAAAAATAAGAAAAGCTCTCAACTACGCCACCAACAAATCTGAAATTATCGAAAAAGTACTGGCAGGTAGAGCCAAGGAGATAAACTCGCCCGTCCTTCCCGAAGTTTATGGATTTGATCCGCCGGAAAACTTCTATGAATTTGACCCCGATATGGCCGAAACCCTATTAGCTGAAGCCGGCCTGGAAAAGAAAGACGAACAGTGGGTAAAAATCAGCCAGGACGAAATAACCGAATTCACCAGCCGCATGGAACAAGGCAGCCAGTCCTCGGAAGTCAGGGCGCTTCAAACTTGCTTGGCCAATCCGCCAGCCGGCGGACCAGACGTCTATCCCGAAGGAAAGATTACAGGTTACTTTGGCACCCAAACCAAGGCGGCCGTCATCCGTTTCCAGGAAAAGTATGCCAACGACATTCTGGCCCCCTGGGGATTCACCCAAGGAACAGGAATAGTCAGCAACACCACTCGAGCCAAACTCAATGAAATTTGCTTTAAGAAAACCCAAGATACAGTTCTTAGTTTCACCCTGGTAACGGTAGCCGATCCCCTACTGGAACAAGTGGCAGAAAAGATAAAGGAGCAATGGGAAAAAATCGGCATTGAGGTAACCCTTCAAGCCTATCCCGTATCGCAACTGGAGCAGGAAATCATAAAGCCGAGGAATTATGAAATGCTGCTTTTCGGAGAAGTGCTGTCAGCCGTACCGGATCCCTTCCCATTCTGGCATTCCTCCCAAGTGAAAGATCCGGGGCTCAATCTGACCAAATACGAGAACTCGGCCGTGGATAATCTTCTGGAAAAAGCAAGAGCCACATTAGACGAGGAAGAAAGGCGAGAGTTCTACCAAAAACTGCAAGACATCGTCATCGAACAAGCGCCGGCCGTTTTCCTTTACTCTCCCGAATACATATATATGACTTCGGACAGAATAAAAGGGCAGGATACAAAGATTATTTTTGATCCGGCCCAGAGATTTAGTAATATAGAAGAATGGTACGTAAAAACGAAAAGAGTATGGCAATGAGGAAAACAAAAAATTACGACCGCTCTAATATGCGCAGAACCATCTTGGAATTTCCCAAGCAATTCAGGGCGGGGTTAAAGTCAGCCGAAAAAACCAAAGTGACAGGCGTCTTTGACGGCGTAGTTGTTTGCGGCATTGGAGGATCAGCCTTGCCGGCCGACATTCTCAAAATGTGGCTGAAGGCCTACAAGATCGATCTTCCTTTGTATATACATCGCAACTACGGTCTCCCCCATCAAATAGACTGCAATCATTTGGTTGTCTGTATTTCTTATTCCGGCAATACGGAGGAAGCCCTAAGCGCTTTTGAAGAGGCCAAGAGGAGAAAATTGAAAATAGTGGCCATTACTTCCGGAGGAAAACTGGCCGAACTCTGTAAAAAACACGATATTCCCTTCGTTAAAATTCCAAAAGGATGGCAGCCGAGAATCGCCATAGGCTGCCAGTTCGCCGCCCTAATAAAGGTTTTGGCCAACTGCGGAATAATCAACAATGAGCTCAAAGACGTTTTGGAACTGGAAAGTCTTCCTTCCGGAGAATTGGAGAATAAAGGAAAAACATTAGCTAAAAAACTGTTTAAGAAAATCCCGCTAATTTATGCCGCGGAAGAAAACAAGTCACTGGCTTATATCTGGAAAATCAGTTTAAATGAAACGGCGAAGATTATAGCTTCTCACAATTATTTACCGGAACTCAGCCATAATGAAATAGTCGGTTTTTGGAAAATCAACGAAATGCAGCTGCCGGGCTCCAAGCTTTATGCGATCTTTTTGAAAGATCCGGCCAGTAATGCCCGCATTAAAAAGCAAATGAAAATAGTTGATGGCTTGATAAGAAGGGAGGGGGTAAACACCGAAACTGTCATCCTAAAAGAAAAAGACATTTTAAAGAAAACGTTTTCCTGCATTCTCTTGGCCTTTTGGACCTCTTTTCACTTGGCTCTATTATACAAAGTAGACCCATTTCCGGTAAAAATGATAGAGGAATTTAAACGGAGATTAAGAGAAGAATAAAAAATTACCTCAAAAATTAACTATACCTACAATCCTCTTGACGGGATTGTAGTTTTTATGTTAAAATAACAAGTCGTACATTAACAAAAAAATCGGTAATAGCCCTGAGAATTCATAAGGAAGATACCGAATTTAAAGAAGCTATTACTGAAATTTGCCGAAAACTGCCTGAAATTGCCGAAAAAACAGTCAAACTACAAAAGGAGGTGAAATAATGATTTTTTTAAAAGGAAGAGATGGAATTGAAACTCCTAAAAACCCTCAAGAAAGAGGGTTCCCCAAAAGAATAAAACACATAATAACCGGTAGTAGAAGCCAATACCATATTACGACGCTACTGCCAGGGTTCCAGCAGCCTCATTGCCACAAAGGCAATGACCACGAAACCATTATTCTGTTGAGAGGAGAAATTCTAGCTATTACCTGGCAGAAAAATAAGGGAGAATTTTATCTCCTGGAAGAGGAGGGTGATTCTATCACCTTCCTCCCTGAAGAGCATCACGCTTTACTTGTTCTAAAAACAAGCAAAGTGGTAGTCTGGGGACAATGGATGCCCTCTCCAGAAGGAGGGAGAAAAGCGGTTTCTCTGCCAATATTATTGACAGATACAGAGAAAGCGCTAAAAACCCCGCTTACCCAAAGGGTGGCGGAAGAGCTAAAGCTCCGGGTCTAAAAACCTCGGAGCTTTTATTTCTCTTTAGTTGTGGTATTTTTGATAATTCCCTCCCTTATTTGACTTTTTGTTTTTGACACGCTATATTAATATTGAAATATATGAAAGGATTTATATTAGCCTCCGGCGAAGGAACGAGATTGAGGCCGCTAACATACGAGATACCGAAACCACTTTTGCCGGTGGGAAAAACTCCATTGATTACATATTTAGTCGACCTCTACCTTAAAAACGGCATAGAGGATATTAGGATTGGAATACAAAAGTCCCACCTTGAAGATTTCTACAAGTGGAAGGCGACCTACTTCCCCACCAAAAACATAGAACTGGTCATAGAGCCCAAGCCGTCGGGAACTTTTACGCCGGTGGCTAAAAATGTTAGCGCCAAATGGTTCTGCGAACCGATAGTCGTTTCCAACGGAGATGAACTAAAAGAGCTTAACCTCAGGAAAATGATCGAGTGGCACAAAAAGAAAAAGGCTGTGGCCACAATCGGCTTAGTAAAAGTATCTAATCCTCAGGCCTACGGAGTCGCAAAAATTAAAAACAATAAAATTTTGGATTTTATTGAAAAGCCAGCCGATCCACCCTCTTCGTATATAAATTCAGGTTTATATATTTTAAACCCCGAAATAAGAAAATATTACCCAAAAAGAGCTAAATTTGCTATGCTTGAAAAAGACCTTTTCCCAAAATTAGCCAAAGAGGGACAACTTCACGGTTATAAATGGCAAGGCCGCTGGCAGGACGTAGGAACTTTTGAACGATGGGAAGAAGCTATTAAAAATTGGAATAATCATAAAAAATAATATGGCAAAAAAAATTCTCATTACCGGCGGCTGCGGCTTCATCGGGACCAATGCTGCCGCCCACTATCTCAAAAAAGGATACAAGGTAGCCGCCTTAGATAACCTTTTCAGGGCGGGTTCGAAACAAAATCTCCAATGGCTGAAAAACAAACCGAATTTCACCTTCATTAAGGCGGATATAAGAAAAGCCGATCAAACTCTGGCCGCTTTCAAAAAATACAAGCCGGACCAGGTTCTTCATTTGGCCGCCCAAACCACTATGGTAACTTCAATAACCGATCCGAGAGAAGATTTCGAGATAAACGCTTGCGGAACCTTCAATGTTTTAGAGGCCCTGAGAAAGGCGACTCCCAAATCCCCTCTTATTTATTCTAGCACCAATAAGGTAATGGGAGAGCTAACAAACATTCCTGTTGTTGAAAAGAAAAAAAGATACGACTATAAAAAAATAAAAGGAGTTTCAGAAAAATATCCTCTGGATTTTCACGGACCTTACGGATGTTCAAAAGGATGCGGCGATCAGTATTCTCTTGATTACGCCAGAATTTTTGGTCTCAATAGCGTAGTCTTCAGGCAATCAGGTATTTATGGACCTCATCAATTTGGCATAGAAGAACAGGGGTGGCTAGCTTGGTTCTGCAACGCTCTTTTATTTGACAAGCCGGTTACTATTTATGGAAACGGCAAGCAGGTAAGAGACGTACTATATATGGATGATTTGCTAAAGGCATATGATGCCGCTTTTAAGAATATTAAAAAAACCAGAGGAAAATCCTATACTATTGGAGGCGGAGCTAAGTTTTCCATTTCCATTTGGGAATTATTTGAAATCTTGGAAGCGCTCTCGGGAAAGAAATTCAAATATAAATTCGGGCCCTGGAGAGCCGGCGATCAGAAAGTATTCATTTCCGACAACTCCAGCGCTAAGAAGGATTTCGGCTGGCAGCCCGAGACTTCTCCCGAAGAAGGAATAAAAAAACTCTACACCTGGATTTCCCAAAACAAAGATCTTATTAAAAAAGCAGGGGTTTTTAAGAGCTAATCCGGGAAGCTCCTGCTTCATCTACCAAAACATTAGCTTCAACCTCCTTTAGCCAAGGCCGAAAAGCTAACTGAAAACTACTCTCCTGCTCATTTTTTTCTCCCCTTTCGTCTCCCCAAAAGACATAAACCTTTGAACAGGAAACGTCTTTTTTTAAAACCATCGGCTTCCTTTTTTCAGCTTATTTCTTTTATCGTCTATTGTAAAATGACTAACGATAAATTATATATAAAAATAAGCTGCCAGGCGTTTTATTAAAATTTCTTAAAAATGAAACCTTCAAAGAAAAAAGTGGTTTTATTGGGCTTTAAGGGAGATTACGAAAAGGCGGTTCAAGAGGAAAATGGGCCAGAATATGGCTCAAAGATTATTGGAAAAAAATGAAAGGGGTACTTCGCAAAATAAAAATCGAAAAGGACTTTAGCCGGCCGTGGGGCGGATTTATCAAGTTTATTGACAACAAGCCCTGCACTGTTAAAATCCTTAAAATAAAGAAAGGCGAAAGCCTGTCTCTGCAGTACCACAGATTTAGAGAAGAGTTCTGGTATCTAATCTCGGGCAGAGTAAAAATAGTTCTCAACAAAAGAGAAAAAGTCTTGAAAGAGAACGATTATGTTTTTATCGCCAAGAATGTACTTCATCGAGCCGAAGGATTAGTTGACTCAAAAATCTTAGAAATATCTACAGGAAAGTTCAAAGAAAACGATGAAATAAGGGTGGAAGACAAATACGGAAGAAAAAGCCCAAAATAAGCGGACGTGGCGGAACTGGCAGACGCGCTAGCTTCAGGAGCTAGTGGAAGCAATTCCATGTGGGTTCAAATCCCACCGTCCGCACCATGAACCCCGTTAGAAATCCTAATCAGAAAAAATCATCAATTTTTTCTGCTTATTGCTAACGGGGTATAATAAATTAAATGAAAGTTTGTCTGAAATCAACCATTTGGTTGTATAAAACGAACTTCTAACGGGGTGAAAAAACCAAATAATCTCAGAATAGTGCCCTTAGGCGGCCTGGGCGAAGTAGGCCGCAATATGACCCTACTTGAATACCTGCCTGCCGGCAGGCAGGCGAGAGGGCAGATTTTAGTTATTGACGTTGGCTTTAGGATGCCAGAAGAGGACATGCCCGGGGTTGATTTTATTATCCCCAATATCTCCTACCTGCGGGGCAGAGAAAAAGACATCGTCGGAATCGTCTTTACCCACGGCCACTACGACCACATTGGAGCCGTCCCCTACCTTATAGAAAAGCTCAAATATCCGCCGATGTTCGCTTCGGGATTAACCAAGGCAATTATTCTTAAGCGGCAGGAAGATTTTACCAATCTGCAGAAACTCAATATCAACATGGTAAAAGACGGCAGCAGGGTGAAACTGGGATCCTTCACGGTAGAATTCTTCAAACAGAATCACAACATATCCGACAATCTGGGCTTGTTTATACAAACTCCCGCGGGCAATATTGTTCATACTTCCGACTTCAAGTTCGACAAAAACCCGGTTTACGACTTACCGACAAACTATGAAAAGCTCAAGGAAATCGGCAGACGGGGAGTCCTGCTTTTAATGTCCGATTCAACGGGAGCCGAAGAAGAGGGACATTCGCTTTCTGAAAAGATGATAATGGACAACCTGGAGAAAATCTTCAAAAAGGCGCAGGGCAGAGTAATAGCCGCTACCTTCGGTTCGCTGATACACAGAATACAGCAGTTAATAGCTCTGTCTGAAAAATACGGCAGAAAGGTGGCCGTTGACGGCTACAGCATGAAAACAAATGTGGAAATATGCAAAAAACTGGGCTACATCAAGTCGCAAAAAGGAACCCTGATAAAGCCAAACCAAATGCAAAACTATCCCGATTCCAAGGTAACTCTGGTTTGCACGGGAGCCCAGGGCGAAGGGCAGGCGGTTTTAATGAGAATTGCCAATCACGAACACCGCTTTGTCAGATTGAAAAAAGGAGACACCCTTATCTTCTCTTCTTCCGTTATACCGGGCAACGAAAGGACGGTGCAATTCCTCAAAGATCAGCTCTACAGACAGAAAACCAACGTTTACCACTACAAAATGATGGATATTCACGCCGGAGGCCATGCCCAGAGAGAAGAACTGCGGGAAATGATAAGAATAATGAAGCCCAAGTTCTTTTTGCCTATTCACGGCCAGTACTCCATGTTGGTCAATCATGCCAAATTGGCTCAATCGGAGGGCATTCCCGAAAATAACATTGTCGTGGCTGAAAACGGAACCATTATGAATCTAGGCAAAAACAGCTTCGTTGTCGACAAGAGAAAAACCGAATCGAACTATATTATGGTTGACGGTTTGGGAATCGGAGACGTGGGTGAAATAGTTTTAAGAGACAGACAGACCTTGGCCAAAGACGGCATGTTCGTAATTGTAGCCATTATCGACAGAAATACTGGCAAGGTTAGAGGATCTCCTGATATAATATCAAGAGGATTCGTCTATCTGAGAGAATCCAAAGAACTGCTCTACGAAACCAGGAAAAAAGTGGTTGACATAGTCAACAAGACCACCAGCTCCAACGGAGCCGTCAACTGGTCTTACGTCAAAGACAACATCAGGAACCGCATCGGCGATTTCCTCTACCAAAAAACGCAGAGAAGGCCGATGATACTTCCTGTCGTAATAGAGGTCTAAAAATAAAAGCGAAGAAAACTATGAGAATTTTAAGCGGTATCCAGCCAACCGGTTCGATCCACATAGGAGCCTATGTGGGGGCCATTTCTCAATGGAAAGAGCTCCAGAAAATCGGTGACTGTATTTTTTTTATCGCCGATCTGCACGCCTTGACCGTATCCCAGGACCCTAAGGAATTTCCTAAAGGCGTTTTTAACGCCGCCGTAGAGCTTATGGCGGCCGGTCTGGATCCGGAAAAGTGCGTCATTTTCGTCCAGTCTCAAGTCAAAGAGCATACAGAACTTTGCTGGCTTTTAAACACAATAACTCCGCTGGGAGAACTGGAAAGAATGACCCAGTACAAGGAAAAATCAAGGCAGTTCAAAAAGAATATCAATGCGGGGCTTCTGAATTACCCCGTCTTGCAGGCAGCCGATATCCTTCTTTATCAGACAGAGTCGGTGCCCGTAGGCAAGGACCAGCAGCAGCACTTGGAACTGACCAAAACTATTGCCAGGAAGTTCAACCAAAAGTACGGAAAAACTTTCAAGGTGCCGGAAGCCCTCGTCCTGAAAGAGGGGGCCAAAATAATGGCCCTGAACAATCCAAAGAAAAAAATGTCAAAGTCCTCCCCCCAGACCTGCCTGTATATCTTTGACGAGCCCGAAGTCATCAAAAAGAAAATTATGTCGGCAGTAACCGACACTGGCAAGGGGGTCAAATATGATCCTGCCAGAAAGCCCGGCATCTCCAACCTCCTAACTATTTATTCCGCTTTCAGCGGCAAATCAGTTAAAGAGGTGGAAAAGAAATTCAACAAAAAGGGATATGCCGACTTCAAGAAGCAGCTGGCGGAATTATTGGTGGCAAAACTGGAACCTTTCCGCAGAAAGAAAAAAGAATTGAGTTCCCGCGAGGTTTATGTCAGAGAAATTCTGGAAAGGGGCAGGAGAAGAGCCCAATCTCTGGCCCAGCCAACCATGGAAGAAGTCAGAAAAAGAATCGGTATATTATTTTAACTTGACCAGGGGCAGATTTTAGGATATATTGTAGTATGAAAACTTAATAAGGAGGTCCGGAAAATGGGGATGAGTATTTGGGATGCACTTGATATTCAGAAAGCTTCTGAGTGGCAAAAGTGGCAAGCTAAAAGAGGAAAAAAAGTTTACCTTGGCCACGAAACAAGGCCGGGATGGACTGAATACCTGCCGTTTTACCTCTTTCAGTGCCCGAGCTGTAAAAAACTGGTGAAGGACTACCCCCACAGCTGGCCGGAAACCCAGTATCTGACGTGCCCCGAGTGCAAAAAGAGAGTAGACTTCGTCCGATTCTGGACGGGAATAAAAGCGTTCTTTTCTATCCTAGTATTCATGTTTAAATTGCGTCTAAAGAGGATGCATTAAGAACACACAAAAAGAACTAAGTTGAAATAATTTCGCTTAGTTCTTTTTTCTTTTGCTCCATCATCTTCGGAGTCCTGGCCTCCACCACCAATCTTAGTACTGGTTCTGTGTTGGAGGGCCTAGCGTTGAACCACCAGTCTTCAAAGTCCACTCTCAGACCATCCAGGTGGGAGACCTCCCCGTTCTTGTATTTTGTTTCTAATCTCTTCAAAATCCCCTCTTTGTCTTTAACCTCAAAGTTTAGCTCTCCCGAATGATAATAAACCTGCAAAGGCTTCACCAGTTGGGACAAGCTTTTTTTCTGCTGAGAAATTTCCCTAACCAAAGCGAATAGAACCATCAGGGGCGCCTCGCAGAAATAATGATCTCTGTGGTAATAATGCCCTGAAAACTCCCCAGCAAATACGACATTTTCCCTTCTCATTCTTTCTTTAATAAAAGCGTGTCCCACGCGGCTCATCAAAGGCACCCCCCCAAAAGCTTTGACAATTTCCCTGACCACATTGCTGGAACGCAGGTCGTAAAGGATTTTCTGGCCCGGGTCTTCTTTTAAAATTGATTGGGCCACCAGGGCAGTAACGAAATCCGGCGAAACAATTTCTCCTTTTTCATCAACGAACATTACCCTATCCCCGTCCCCATCAAAAGCCACTCCGAAATCCGCATCCCTGCTCTTCACTTCTTTCTGCAGGGCTTTTAAATTCTCTGGCAACAAGGGATTGGGCGAGTGATTTGGAAAGTTGCCATCAAGTTCGGCAAACAAAGGATAAACAGTCAAGGGAAGAAATTTTTGGAGAGGTTCAATCAGAATAGCGGGCACGGCGTTGGCAGCATCAACAACCACCCTCAAAGACTGGAAATCATTTTGATTGACTTTTTCCAGGTTGAAATTAAGATAATCCTTCATTACTTCTTTTTGTATCATCTCCCCTTTTTGCTCCTTGCTGAACTTGTTTCTCAAAGCCAGCTGCCTGACTTCGGGCAAACCCGACTGTCCGCTGAGAGGAGCCGCTCCCTCGCCCACTAACTTTAAGCCGTTGTATTGGGGAGGATTATGGGAAGCAGTCAAACTGATTCCCCCATCAAAACCGTAGTGAGCGCAGGCCCAGTAAAGCATGGGGGTGGTGGCCAAACCAATATCAGTCACTCGAGCCCCGCCGTCAGTCAATCCCCTTAGCAAACTCTGATGAAGCTCGGGGCTGGAGAGCCGGTTATCTCTTCCCACCACGATTTTAGGCCCTTCTTTTTTCAAAAAATCAACAAAGGCACGACCGATGGCAAAAACCGTATCCTTGTTTATCTCTTCGGGGTATATACCCCTGACATCGTAAGCTTTGAAGATATCCGGATTGATTTTCATGTTTTTTCATTATATCATATTCCTATGAGTTTCTCAGTGGGTATCGTCGGACTGCCCAACGTGGGCAAGTCAACTCTTTTCAAGGCCCTGACCAAAAGGCAGGTTGATATTGCTGATTACCCCTTTACCACCATTGACCCGAACGTGGGAGTGGTAGCTGTTCCCGACCAAAGACTAGATAAGCTGGCCGAGGTTATAAAGCCGGATAAGGTTACTCCGACTGTCATTGAGTTTGTTGATATAGCGGGCTTGGTTAAAGGTGCTCACAAAGGCGAAGGTTTGGGCAACCAATTTTTAGCCCAAATTAGGGAATGCGACGCCATTTGCCACGTAGTCAAGGCTTTCGGCAATAACGCCAATCCGAAAGAAGACATTGATACCATAAAAACGGAATTAGAGATGAAAGATCTGGAGACAGAAGAAAGGGAGAATTTATTAAGTAAAAAACCTACCGTTTATGTCTACAACACTAAAGATTAATTTGAAACTGGAAGAGGAAATTTCGGAATTGTCGGAAGAGGAAAAAAAAGAGTTGGGAGTAAAATCGCAGCTTGACCAATTGATTGTCGCTTGCTACAATATCCTTGATTTGATAACTTTTTTTACAGTGACGGGAGG
>CAYPPH010000002.1:3055-19577 GCA_964412565.1 uncultured Candidatus Saccharibacteria bacterium | reverse complement strand
GTACCCCCAACCACGCCTACCCCTGGCCCGACTTTACCTGGCAGCCGGAAGAACCAACTCAAGGAGAAGTAGTTGAGTTTAATTCGGATACAAGCGAAACTTACGACGGTATTTTGAGTTATCTTTGGACTATTACCGAGGGAGATGGCACCTATATTGACGACACTAGCGAATCTTCTCGATATCCCCATATTATTTTTTCTACTGAGGAAAATAAAATTAAGCTGAAAGTGACAGATGCCGATAGCTACGCTTGCGAATCAAAACCGGCAGGCGGCACCCTAATAGAAACTCAGTTGCCTTTGCCGGAATACAAGGAAGCCTCTCCCATAATCTGGCTGAAGGAATTCATCTCTTCTCTGGTCAATATATTCAACAACTTCCTTTAAGAGACCTCTTTTTGAATTCTAGTCGATAGCTGAAACTTGACAAAAAGGGAAAATTATGATAAAGTGAGATAAAATAGAACACTCACAACAATAAATATAGAATAAATTGAAAGGAGGAGAGAAATGAAAGGATTAGGTTGTCTGCTTTTAGTAATAGTATTAATTTGTGGCATAGGTTATGGTTCTTGGTGGTATTTTTTCCACCATTCATCAGACCTGATAGAGACAGAAACAGAAGAAGAAACAGAAGAAGAATCTGAGAGTCGTCTGTTCGACAAGAACCCGACCCCCGAACGCTTAGCTGAAGTGTTGGGTTCGCAGGAAGCGTATGAAGAGCTGCGCAATTCTGATTTAATTAAAATGAAAGACTTTGGGAACCCAGAGAGTAATGTACCAGACATCAGAAAGACGAATATGTATATAGTCCACGATTCCAGCGGAATTTGGGTCTATGTCACTCTGGAAGGGGAAATCGCCAGCCTTGACTTAAATTCTAAGAAACTAGTTCTTAAAAACGGAAAAGATGAAATTCTTTTGCGTATTAGTGAATTTGGGTTTATGAATAAGATGATCTGGACAGATGTAGGGGTAGGACAACCGCCACGATACATTCCTTGGGAAGAACTCAAAGTCGGCGATTGGTTGAATTCGGTAACGGTTCTTATTAATGCAAAGTGGGCCGAAATAAGAAACATTCATATCTACTAAAAAGTCACTCTGTCTTCAGTAACTAAAAGAGGAGTGACTTTTTCTTTTGCCTCATTACAGTATAATAATATAAGGAGATTATATAGTGGAAAAATTATGAATAAGAGAATTTTAATTATTATAGGAATCCTAGCCCTTATAGGTCTTATTGTTGGCTTTATTTATTGGTTTCAATTTATCAGGCCTTCTTTAACCCAGAAACTATGTGCTGACTTTCATGAGATTAAAGGGGAGATTACTTGCCAAGAAGCAGTAGGCGCTGCTTTAAAAGAATATAGAGGGACTATTTATGATATTAAATCTGCCATAGTTCAAATCCGTCAGGAAAAAGCACCTACTTTTCAAGTAAAAAATGTCTGGATATTAAAGATTAAGCTTAGCGAAATAATAGAGTTACAGCGAGTAGGAGAATATACTGATAACATAAAATTATTTATTGATAAAAAAGATGGTAGCATTTTAAAGCTGCAAGCAATATGAGAATAATTTTAACAACATTAGTATTTGTTTTCCTTCTTTTGATAGTTCCAGCGATTGGAGAGGCACAACTCGAGTGTGGTAGTTGCGGTTCAGGTGGTTGTAGTAGTAATGAAGTTTATTGCTGCAATCCATGGCCTGTCGAGCTATGTTTCTGTGTGGGAGATCCTAGTTGTGGTGCTCCAGCGTGCGCTGGCACAGACACCAGTTGCGGCACATTCGAGCCCTGTATGAATTGTAATAGTTACGATGGCTGCTCAGGAGATTACTATTATGATTGGTTTTGTGTGGGGGGGGATACCTGTAGCTCGGATAATGGCCAATGTACACCTGCCTGTTGTTCTGGCGAATGTGTTGGCGGTATTTGCCAGAGTCTCCCACCTTGCACAAATGATTGTAGTCCCTTAGGAAGTACCCAGTGTTCAGGATCTTCCAGCTATCAAACCTGCGGTGATTATGATGCTGACAGCTGTTTAGAGTGGAGCTCAGCAATCTCTTGTCCATCTGGTCAGGAGTGTTCTGGCGGTAGTTGTGGCTTATGTGAAAATGAATGTCCCTCAGGATGGGCTAGGCGGTGTGCGTCAGAGACTAGTTTTCAAGAGTGTGGTGATTTTGATTCCGATGGTTGTTTAGAATGGGGTCCTGAACAAGCTTGTCCGATTAACAGTGAATGCGATCTTGGTGCCTGTGTTTCCACTGGAGAGGGCGCGCTATGTTGCAATCTTTCAGCTGGTGGAGCTTGTGTAACCAGAGCAGGATGTACAGGAGATTATTCTTGCTGCCAAGGAAACGAAGTTATAAATTGCATGTATGGTTGTTGGAGTGGTTTTTGCTGGGGGCCTGCAGCATTTTTTTTCGAAAATTGTGATGAGAAAGATGGTTTGAAGAATAAAGGCGATCCTTATACTGCTTGCAATACAGCTCAAACCCACATCTGTACTTATCAAGACCGAGAATACTATGATTATAGTTGTAGTGGGGGAGAATGTGTTCTTTCTTCGATAACTCCAGCGGAGCCCATTGAATCTAATTGTGTTGAGTGCGCTTCAGGCTGGCAGAATGTAGGCGTTCCCCATCCTTGCTGTTCAGATGCAAGTACTCGTGCCACTTGCCAAGACCAGGTAGAGAAAACTGGGACCTGCGATCCTGTCACCGTATCATGTCTAGATACCGGCAATACTCGAACTATTACGTCTAACGAGAGTTCTTGTCCTGCTTGTCAATCTTGCTCTTCGTTAGATATAAGCTGTTATGATACTTGTGCTAGCAATGACCTTTCTTGCGGTTGTAACATTTGTTCCAATTGTAATGATTATGACGGTTGTTCTGTTTCGTTCCCTGGCTACTATAATGATGTTAGCTGTGTCGGATATTTTTGCGAAATAGTATCTTCTGTTTGCAATACGGCACTTTGCGGGGCTGAGTGTGAACCAGCAGGTTCGACCAAAGCTTGTGGTTCAGGAGAGTGTGCTAGCACTCAAACCTGCGTAGATTGCGCTTGGGAGCCTTGTTCTGATAGCGACGGTAATTCTTGTGGCAATTGTGGTACTTGTTCTAATGGTTTTTGTGTTAACGAAGGAGTCTGTTTTCCCGGAAGCGAACAATGCTGTGAAAATAATGAAATACAGTATTGCGAAAGCAGCTGTTCTTGGGGGCCTTGCCAGTTGGTTGAGGGCAAATGCGGATATACGGGCAACCAGCCCCCCGACAATCCCGGCACGCCTCCCTCGGGCCCGGGCTCCGGAGGCAGCGGCGAGCAGTACCCCGAAGGGGAGGAGTGGAGCCACTGCTCCTTCAAGGGGGTTTCCCTGCCCACCTTCTACTGGACGTATTCCGACCCTGACGGAGACCCCCAGCAGGCCTACGAGATACGCATTGATGACAACGCCGGCTTCTCCAGAAACCCGGACCCCACCGAGTTCTACTGTGGCGGCCAGGTGTGCTCCGGAGGCAGTTCTACCGCCTTCACCCCTCTACCCACAGACTGGTCGGACTGGTCCGATTTCAACACCAACTACTGGTGGATAGTCAGAGTTCAGGACGACCAGGGCAACTGGTCCGAATGGTCAGACCCCAACAAGTTCCGTACCCCCAACCACGCCTACCCCTGGCCCGACTTTACCTGGCAGCCGGAAGAACCTACCCAGCAAGAAACTGTGGAATTTAATCCTGATGACAGTGAAACCTTCGGGGGGACAACAATCTCTTCACACCTTTGGACCGTAACCGAAGGGAATGGAACTTTCGTCGATGAAACTGCTTCCGAATCTCAGTATCCCCACGTTCAATTCTCAACCAAAGACAACAAAATGAAGTTGAAAATTACCGATTCTGACGGATACGCTTGCACCTGCCAGGCAAAAGAAATCACAGCTACTCTTCCTTTGCCGGAATACAAGGAAGCCTCTCCCATAATCTGGCTGAAGGAATTCATCTCTTCTCTGGTCAATATATTCAACAACTTCCTTTAAGAGACCTCTTTTTGACAAAATATTGAAAATCTGCTACAATAAGGGCAGATAATTTTTAACTTTGGATCACTGGATTTTTCAACATACAAAGACATGTTGAACCACCAAATCTACCAAAAACATGAATCAATTCATCCCACTGATAGTGGGTGTAGTTGCCTTGGCGGCGGGATCCGTCATGGGTTACTATGCCCGTCAATCAATTGCCAAAAAGAAGCTGGGTACTATCGACCAAAAGCTTCAAGAGAAGATATCTCAGGCTCAAAAAGAGTATGAGACGATTCTAAGCCAAGCCAAAGAAAAGGCAACATCCATACTGGATTCGGCCAAAGAAGAAGAAAATCAGCTTAGGAAAAGGGTGGCCGAAACCGAGCAACTCTTACTCAAAAGAGAAGATATTCTCAACCAAAAGCTTTCCGATTACGACAAAAAGGAAAGCGAATTTCAGGATAAGGTTGAAAAACTGAAAAGCGTTAAGGAAAACTTGGAGCAGTTAAAGCAGGAAGCCATAAAAAACCTGGAAAGGATCGCCAAACTTTCCAAAGAAGAGGCCAAAAAAGAGCTCATCACCAGTTACGAGAAAGAATTTGAGGGAGAGCTGTTGGAAAAAATACGAAAATTGGAACAAGAGGAGAGAGAGAAGATAGACAACCGGGCCAAAGAAATGATAGCTTTGGCCATTCAGAAATACGCCCTTCCACAGGCTCAAGAAGTAACCACTACTACAGTTTCTCTGCCCAACGAGGATATCAAAGGCAGGATTATCGGTAAGGAAGGTAGAAACATCAGGACTCTGGAAAAACTAACCGGGGTGGAGCTTGTGGTTGACGAAGCCCCCGAAACCGTAGTCATTTCCGGTTTTGACCCTCTCAGGCGGCATATTGCCAAAGCCGCCTTGGAAAAACTCATTCACGACGGCAGAATACAGCCGGCCCGCATTGAGGAGATAGTTCAGAAAACTCAGGAAGAGGTCGTCTCCCAGATTAAGGAAGCGGGAGACACGGCGGTATATGACACGGGCGTTGTCGGTCTTGACCAGAAGCTGACTCAGCTTTTGGGCAGGCTGCGCTTCAGAACCAGCTACGGCCAGAACGTTCTGCTTCACTCCATCGAAGTCAGCCATTTGGCGGGAGCTCTGGCGGCAGAATTGGGAGCCAACGTCAGAATAGCCAAAAAGGCAGGGTTGCTGCACGACATCGGCAAGGCGGTTGACCACCAAGTTGAGGGTTCTCACGTTGACATAGGCATCAAGATTCTGGAAAAGTTCGGCATAGAAAAGGAAGTTATTCAGGCCATGAAGTCCCATCACGAGGATTATCCGGCCGAAACGCTGGAAGCGGTTTTAGTCCAGTCAGCCGACCAGATTTCAGGCGCCCGCCCCGGAGCCAGAAAAGACACCCTGGAAAACTATCTGAAAAGGCTGGGCGACTTGGAGGCCATAGCCACTTCTTTTGAGGGGGTGGATAAGGCCTATGCCATTCAGGCAGGCAGGGAAATCAGGATATTCGTCAATCCCCAGCAGATAGACGATCTGGGAGCCCATAAGATGGCCAAAGAGGTGGCCAAAAGGGTGCAAGAAGAACTGAGGTATCCCGGTGAAATAAAGGTCAATGTAATTAGAGAAAACAGAGTAATTGAATATGCCAGGTAGTATAAAAAAAGAAGATTTAGCTGAGGCCATAGTCAGGAAAACTGGTCTGTCCAAAAGGCAGGCCGAGGAATCTCTGAGCGTGGTTCTGGAGGAAATTCAGAAAACCCTCTCCAAGGGAGAAGAAGTTGTCCTGACCGGCTTTGGCAAGTTTCAAGTGGTAGAGAGAAAAGCCAGGCAGGGGGTTAACCCAAAGACCGGCGAGAGAATAGAGATTGCAGCTGCCAAAGCTCCGAAGTTTAAGCCGGGCAAAGCGCTCAAAGACGCAGTTAAGTAATTCCTAAAGCGAATAGAAAAATGTTCGAGGTTTAACCTCGAACATTTTTCGTTGGAGCGGGCAAGGGGACTCGAAGAGTTGCCCGTTTGATTGAGGCTTAACCTCAATCACAGGGAACGAAGTGACCGGTTTGAAGGCAGAAGGGGGAGAAGTCCTCGCCGCTTTAGCGCCTAATAAAAATTTATCCGTCGCGAGGACGGATAAATTTTCATAAGCGGGCAAGGGGACTCGAACCCCTGTCATGGCCTTGGAAGGGCCAGGTAATGCCACTATACGATGCCCGCATGTCGGGCTGGTGAGATTTGAACTCACGATCTCCTGCTCCCAAAGCAGGCGCCTTAAGCCACTAGGCCACAGCCCGTATTGCTTAATTTATCATATTTTCACTTACAATTCAATTGTGGTAAAATAAAACTGATGAGTTTCAAAGAGATTATAGATCAGTTTAATATTCCGGCTCAATGCAGAAAATACAGCCTTCCCCTGCGCCAGTGCCCGCAATTTTTGTTTGTGGTTATGGGTTTTGCCATTGGTTCGACTTCCATTATCACTTATGTGCTGGGTACCCGTTATATAGTCGATCCCAACACGGTGGCCCTGATTGTGCTGTGTCTAACCATTCTTCTTTTTACAATCAGCTTTGTCATTATCCGCAGCTTGGAAAGAATAGCTGAGGCCAACCGTCTGAAATCCGAGTTCATCAGTATTGTTTCCCACCAACTGCGTTCCCCTCTCTCCAACCTGAAGTGGTCAGCTGAGCTTCTGGCTTCGGGGCGCTTGGGAGAAATGACAGGCAAACAGCCGGAATACCTCCATATTATCAAAGAGAATATTGTTAGAATGGGGGAGCTGGTTTCCGATCTTTTAACCGTTTCCCGCATTGAACAAGGCAGGCTGCCCCTGCAGAAAACCTCTTTCTCTCTGAAAGAGATAGTAGAGAGTATTATCGAAAAATTCAGGCCGTATGCCGAAGCCTCGAATATAAAAATAACTTTTGAGGCGCCCGACTCTCTGCCCCAGGCTTTTGCCGACGCCTCGCAGACAAAATCAGTGGTAGAGAATCTTTTGGATAACGCCATCAGGTATATCAAAGGCAAAGGAGAAATACGGATGGTCATTGAAGACAAAGGAAATCATCTGCTTTTTTCCATTCAAGACACGGGTGTTGGCATTCCCGAAAAAGACCAGAAGCACATCTTCCAGAAATTCTTCCGTTCGGCCAATATCATGAAACACCAAACTCAAGGTTCCGGCCTCGGCCTTTACATCGTCAAATCAATTATTGAAAAGTCGGGTGGCAAGATATGGTTTAAGTCAAAAGAAGGCGAGGGAACAACATTTTTGTTCACTTTGCCTGTCGCCCAGGCGCAAAAAACGGTCGACAAAAACAATTAACAATTCATTTGTCATATGGCAAAGAAAATTCTATTCATTGAAGACGAATCGGCCCTGCAAAAAACATTCGGAGAGGTTTTGACCCAGGAGGGGTACGATGTGGTTAAGGCAATGGATGGCGAAGAAGGATTGAGGCTGGCCCAGAGCGAAAAGCCAGACCTCATACTCCTTGACCTCATTTTGCCCAAGATGCACGGCTTTGAGGTTTTAAAGCAGCTCAAAGATGACGAAGAGACCAAGGATATTCCCATCATCGTTCTAACCAACCTGGAATCGACCGACGACGTGGAGAAGGCCTTGGAACTGGGAGCTACCACCTATTTGGTCAAAGCCAACTACGACCTGGAGGACGTTCTCAAGAAAGTGAAAAACGCCTTGGGCGATTAAAATCATTAACCAGAAAACATGAGAATTGAGCCTCAACAGTTAAAGGCATTTCTATTGGATGCCGAACTGGTGTCGGAAAAGGATTTTGAGAAAGCTCTTAAGAAAGCCCAAAAATCTAACCAAAAAGTGGGCGACGTTTTAGTTTCAGAAGATATGCTAACCCAAAAGCAGCTTATCAAAATGGAGGCCTATATTCTGGGCATCCCCTTCGTTAATTTGGAAAAAGAAACCATTCCTCCCGATATCTTGAAAATAATTCCCGAGCCCATTGCTCGGCGTCATAACATCGTTTCTTACAAAAAGGAGGGCAAAAACCTGGAAGTAGCCATGCTTGACCCGGAAGATTTAAGAACTATCGATTTTATCAGAAAGAAAGCCAACTTGAAAATTCTTCCCCGCCTGACCACTCCGGAAAGCATTAAGAACGCCTTAAAGCAGTATCAAAAAACCCTGGAGGCGGAGTTCGGCGAGATAATAAAAAAGGAGGCCAAAGGGATAAAATCGATCAGGGAAAAAGAACCGGTTAAGGAAGAAGGTGAAAGGGCGGCGCTGGAAAAGAAGGCGCAGGAGATGCCGGTAATAAAGATTGTCGACACCCTAATCAAGCATGCCATCCTGGAAAGGGCCTCCGATATTCATATAGAGCCCACCGAAAAAGAAGTACTGGTTAGATACCGCATTGACGGCGTCTTGAGGGACGCCATGACTTTACCCAAACAAGCCAGTTTGGGAATTGTGGCCAGGATAAAAGTTTTGGCTAACTTGAAATTGGACGAGCACCGTTTGCCCCAGGATGGCCGCTTCAAGATAGAAACCGACGAATACAAATATTCTGTCAGGGTTTCCATTTTGCCGATTTTTGACGGCGAGAAAATCGTCATGCGCTTGCTGCCGGAAACCGCCAAAGCTTTTAATTTGGAGGAACTGGGCTTGCGGGGCGATGCTTTGGAACAGGTTCACGACAACTTGAAAAAGCCCGTGGGCATGCTACTGGTTACGGGCCCCACGGGATCCGGTAAAACCACTACTTTGTATTCCATGATGGAGATTCTTAACGAGCCCGGGGTCAATATTTCCACCATTGAAGACCCGGTTGAGTACCGCATGCCCCGCGTCAACCAAACTCAGGTGAAGCCCAAAATCGGTCTGACTTTTGCCTCGGGTCTTCGGTCCTTGGTTAGGCAGGATCCCGACATTATCATGGTGGGGGAGATACGAGATAACGAAACTGCGGGATTGGCTATCAATGCGGCGTTAACCGGGCACTTGGTTCTTTCTACTTTGCATACTACCGATGCCGCCGGCGCCATTCCCAGGTTGATTGACATGAAAGCCGAACCTTTTTTGATTTCTTCCACCCTGAACGTGATTATAGCCCAAAGGCTGGTCAGACGGCTCTGCAAAGGCAAGGAAAAATACTTCCTTAATAATTCCGACGTGAAAAACATTTCAAAGTACTGCGACCTGGAGAAAATTCTGCAGATACTGAAAAAAGAAAAAGTGGCCAAAACCAAGGATTCCATCAAAGACATTCCTTTTTACAGGCCCAAATCGGAAAAGGAATGTCCCGAAGGCTACAAAGGAAGAATTGGCATTTACGAGGTTCTGCCAGTTACCGAATCCATCAAAGAACTTATAGTTAAAAGAGTCACCTCCGATGAAATTCAAAAACAAGCCCAGAAAGAGGGGATGGTGACCATGGTGGAAGACGGTTTCGTTAAAGCGGCCCAGGGAATTACCTCAATTGAAGAGATATTGAGAGCCATTATGGAATAATGCCGAAGTATTTTTTTACTGCCAGATCGCGGCAAGGTCAGCCCTATTCGGGTACGCAGGAAGCCAAAAATGAGCACGAGCTGGCCAGGGCTCTCCGCGAGGAAGGCTACGTTTTAATTTCAGCCAGCCCCGAAGAGGAAAAAGGGAAGCTTGAATTCAGTATTCCCTTTTTCAGTAGGGTTTCTTTCAAAGACAAGATGATGCTGGCCAAAAACCTTCAGGTTATGATTGGAGCCGGCGTTTCCTTGCCCAACGCCTTAAAAACTCTGGCTGAGCAGACCAAAAGCCGCAAGCTCAAGAAAATATTGCTGGAGATCGCCCAAGATGTGATTAAAGGGAAGAGTTTTTCAGAATCTCTCAGCCGTTATCCCAATGTTTTTTCCGAGCTTTTCTGCAGTATGGTTAAGATAGGAGAGGAATCGGGAACCCTGGAGGAGAACTTGGCTGTTCTGAGCAGGCAGATGAGAAGAGAATACGAGCTGGGGTCGAAAATCAAAGGAGCTTTGATGTATCCGGCAGTCATTATTCTGGCCATGGTGGGCATCGGCATTATGATGCTTATAGTGGTGGTGCCCAAGCTCTCTGAAACTTTCAGGGAACTGGAAATCGAACTTCCCTTGACCACCAAATTGGTAATCGGCTTTGGCAATTTTTTGGCCGATAAATGGTATTTGGTCGCTTTATTTTTTATAATCATGTTTTTTCTGGGCCGCCTAGCCCTGAAAACAAAGCAGGGTAAGAAAATAGTCAGCATTTTAGCCATCAGGACGCCGATCGTTTCCCAATTGATTAAAAAAACCAATTCCGCCTATACCGTCAGAACCCTGAGCTCTTTATTGTCGGCAGGCGTTCCTCTGGTTAGATCTCTGGAGATAATTGCCGATACTTTGGGCAACTTCTATTTTAAAAAAGCCATCAGGGACTCCCTTGAGCAGGTGAGAAAGGGCAGCAAACTTTCCGAGGCCCTAAAGCCTTACGCCAATTTATACTCCGTCAGTGTCATCCAGATGATCAGAGTGGGGGAGGAGACGGGCGAAACCTCGGATGTTTTGGCAAAGCTTGGCGACTTTTTTGAAGAAGAAGTGACCAATACCACCAAAAACTTAGCTTCAATCATTGAACCCATTCTTATGCTTCTCATAGGAGGGGTAGTGGGCTTTTTTGCCATTTCTATGATTCAACCAATGTACAGCATGCTGGGCGGTATAGAATAAGAACTTCGCTGTCACGAGAACCTTAGCCTGTTAAGGTAAGAAATATAATCTTGGACTAACACAATGTGTTTTAAAAATTCCAACAAAAGCTTCACCATTATTGAACTTCTGATAGTTATTGGAATTTTGAGCATCCTTTTTTCAATAGGGATCCCCGCTTTCCGTGCCTATCAGCCCGCTCTTCAGCTGTCGGGAACGGTCAGGGAAATAACTACCGACATACGATATGCCGAGAAGATGGCAGTAAATGAACAAATCAATCACGGGGTCCGTTTTTCAACCTCCAGTAATCAATATCAGATAATAAGGTTTGGTGCCACCGAGGAGGTGCTGGAAACAAAGTCGCTTCCCGATCAGATATCTTTCTGCCAAATATCCGGATTAAGCGAGAGCCAGGTAGTTTTTAACCCTTATGGAGCGGCCCTGGAAAGCGGAAGTGTAGTTTTGATTAATAATAGAAACACCACTACTACGATTACCATTCGGCCCTCGGGCTTCGTTAAGATAATAAAATGAGGAAATCCTCCGCATTTACCCTAATAGAAGTCATTATTACCATTGCCATCATTTCCATCGGCATAGTGGCTGTTTTGAATATGTTTCCTGTGGGCATTGAAATAGCCGGATTTGGGCAAAGAAGCACGAAAGCCAGTTATCTTGCCCAGGATAAGTTAGAAGAATTAATAGCCGATTCATATTTCAACTTGGTAGCTTCAATTACCACTGAAGACTATGAAACCATCCCCGGCTTTGAGGGGTATAAGAGAGTCACGAAAGTTAATTGTGTCAGGCCTTCTGACTTTTCCTCGGTGGATTGCGATTACGATCCCGCTGGTGATCCCTATCCCATGAAAGAAGTGGAAGTGGGAGTGCTTTGGCGCTCTTCTTTCGGGGGAGAGAAACAGGTTAGTTTAAAAACAATGGTGAGCCGGCGATAGTATGACTCAATATATAAACAAAACCGGAAAAGGATTCACTCTAACAGAAACATTGGTGGCTATGGCTATCGTAGTTTTGGTGCTGGGAACAATACTTTTGGCTTATAACTTGAGCCAAAGATCTTATCGCGGAGGTGAAGCAATAGCGGAGATAACTCAAAACGGACGAGTGATTTTGGAAAGATTGACCAGGGAAATCAGACAAGCTCGGGAGATAGCAACCGAACTGTCGGAAAACGAAGCACAGGCCATCTCCGGCTTAATGTTTGAAGACGGGCATATTGTTGAAGAATATAATTATATTCGCTACTTTCTGGAATTAGAGGAGAGATTGATCAAGCGTGAAGTGTTGGGCTTTTATTTCTCTGGTGATTCGAGTCAAACGCTGGTTCCCTGGGATGCTATTCCGCCTTCCGGTCAGACCTTGGAAATAAAAACAATTGAACAACCCCAGACGATAGGAGAGTTTGTAAGGGAAATAGGCTTTTGGGGAAACAAAACAATCAACATCAGATTAAATCTAGAGAAAGCTGACCAAGAAATAGAATTAGAAACCTCTATTTTCGGTAGAAATCTTTAATTATGGAAATAAATAAGAAAAACCAAAGAGGGGGTATTGTGGTGATAGCTTCCTTGGCTTTACTGATTCTCTTTTTATTGGGCGCCTTTTTCGTTTCCTTCGCTCTTACTGAATCAAAGATTGCCCAAAGTCATGAAGTCGCCGCCAAGGCCTACTATTTATCGGAAGCGGGCATCAATGAAGCCATCTGGAGACTCAAGAACGATTCCGATTGGCAAAACAACTTTGAGGATAAGCCCGCTTGTGAGACTTGGCAGGATGAATTCAGCAGGAGTTATGTTGAGGGTTCTCTTACCTCTGTTTCCATTGAGAACATGCGATGTGCGGAGGGAGAATTAGTGGCCACTACCACCATCTTTTTCGCCGAGGGCAAAAGCGCTCAGAGGGTTATAAAAGTGAAGGTAATTAAGGCTTTGGGCAGTTTAACTGAAGACAGCTCGGTTTTTGCCGGTTCGCCCAGCGGAGAAAGCTCTATTCGAGCAAGCTATTTAAACCTCTATAGGGGCAATATGTTTATAAACAATAACTTAAATATTAAGTTTTGGAGCACTGTTAACGTTAACGATAATCCCTCCACTCCAGAAATAGAGGGGAAGACGCTGGTGGCGGGCAATTTAATTGTTTCCGATTCAAGCAACCTTTTTTCCGAAGCCCAATGCGCCAAAAATGTCTGCAATAGTACCTCTACCTGTGAGTGCGGAGCATACCCGGAGAAATTTGGCGAGTGCAAGGTTGACGGATGTCCTCCCAACTCAATTGAAATACCTGCCATAGACTTCAGTTCCGATGAACCAACCTCCTATAAAAGCAGAGCTCAGGCCGCTCAAGACCAAGGGCAGTGCAGTATCGTTGGCGAAGATGGTGATGGAAACCCGTTATTTACCAACACCAATTGTGTCTTTTCGGAAAGCGAATTTGAGGACCTTTTATGGCAAGTTGGAGAAGGCGGAAAGCTTGTCTTAGAGTATATGACCAACGGTTCGGCTGTTTCCACCTATTACGTTCAGGGGGGGATTGATTTGAAAGGCGGACGGGAACTGGAGATAAACGGCATTCTGGTGGCCGAGAAAACTATTAATATCGGCGAGAAGGGAAAGTGGGGCGGATATTACGGATTTAACCAGGTAACCGTGAATGACCCCGGTGACGGCATTCCTTCGGGATTATTGAGCCAAAGCAAAATCAATTTTGGGCCTTTTTCCTCTTTTCAGGAAACGAACATTACCGGTTTGATTTACGCTGAAGACGAGATGACCATAATCAGCTTGCCAACCGCTTTTGAAGTGGTGGGTGGAATCATAGCGCGAAAATTTTCCTTAATCAGTGCTTGGAATCCACTTAATATTTATTTGGATAATGATATAATTCGAGAAGGGATGTGGGGTGGAGATGATCCTCCCGAAGGAGAAGCGCCCCCCTATTCGCCAATAGTTACTATTGAGCATTGGGAAGAAAGTTATTAAAATGCTGGATTTCTTGAATTTAAAACCGTCGGCTTTCGGTCTGGATATATCCGATTTTTCATTAAAGATAGTGAAACTGGAGAAGAAAGGAAAGTTTTTTGGTTTGGCCTCTTTTGGGGAGAAGGAAATTACGCCGGGCATTATCGAGAAGGGTGAAATCAAAGACGAGAAATCATTAACCAAAATCATAAAAGAGGCCTTGGGGGAAGTTAAAGGCAAAAGTTTGGATACGCAATACGTTATTGCTTCCTTGCCGGAAGAAAAGGCTTTTTTGCAGGTGATTCAGATGCCCATTATGAGGGAAGAAGAGTTAAAGAAAGCAGTACGTTTTGAAGCGGAAAACTATGTTCCGCTTTCCATCGATAAGGTATGTCTTGACTCTCAGATTGTCCCGGCGGCGCTTGACCATCTCGACCATTTAGACGTCCTTATTACCGCTTTGCCCAAAAAGACGGTTGATCCGTACGTCGGCTGCCTGAAAAAAGCCGGCTTAAAACCCTTAGCGCTGGAGATGGAATCCCAAGCAATTTACCGGGCCCTTATTGACGGCGGCATGACGCTGAAACCCGTCTTACTAATTGATCTGGGAGCCAGCCGCACGGGATTTAGCATATTTTCCGGCTATTCTTTGCGATTTACCTCTTCCGTTCCCGTTTCTTCCCGCAAATTCACTCAAGCTATCGCCAATGACTTGAAAATTGATTTCCAAAAAGCCGAAGAGCTGAAAATCAATGAAGGGATTGGCGGAAACAAGGAAGGCAGGAAAAATCACAAAGCCTTAGAGCCCCTGTTGATGGAATTGGTGGGGGAAATCGAAAAGCACATTGAATATTACCAAACCCACTCTACTCACGACCACTTGCCATCCGGCGACAAGAAAATAGAAAAGATTATTCTCTGTGGCGGAGGAGCCAATCTTAAGGGATTGAGCGATTTTCTTTCCATAGAATTGAAATTGCCGGTTGAACGGGGCAATCCTTGGACTAATATATTACCAGATCCTCTCAGAGAAGTTCCCCAATTGCCTTACGAAGAATCATTAAGGTATACCACCGCTTTGGGCTTGGCCCAGCGGGGACTGAACCATGATTAACCCCGTTAGAAATTACCAAATTAACGGGGTTAATGAAGTTAATTATTACAAGGAGAATGACAAGCCAAATTTCTAACGAGGTTAATTTACTGCCTCCGGAAGAAAAGAGGATATTGGCCAAAGAGAAGATATTCAAACTGGTCTTAATTTTGGCCGCCCTTATCCTGTTTATTCTAGCTTCTTTTTCCTTGATGCTCTTGTCCATAAACTTTTATATTTCCGGCCAGACCAAAACCCAGGAAATTCTGGTTGATTTGGAAGAAGAAAGCCAGGATTCGGAAGCGGGAGATTTGGCGGAAGAGATAAACAGGATAAACAATAACTTGGTCCAGCTTAATTCTTTTTACCGAAACCAGCCCCGTTTTTATGAGGTCTTCAATCAAATTTCTAAGGTGTTGCCGGATCAAATCTACCTGACCAACGCTTCTGTTGTTTTGAAAGCCGAAGAAGAAAATGAAATATTAAATTGTTCTCTGACCGGTTATTCCCCGAACCGGGAAACGCTTTTCAGTTTGAAAAAAAACTTGGAGGACAACGGAGTTTTTAAGGAAATCGATTTCCCGCCCTCCAATTGGGTTAAAGCCAAAGATATTAATTTTTCTGTCAGCTTTAAAATTGAGCCATGACTCTTGATAAAAAAACAAACATAGCCTGGATTTCCTCTCTCGTATTGGTTGTTCTGATTTGCCTCTTTGCGGTAAGGCCCTTGCTTTCTCATATTAAAGAAGAAGCCGACAATTTTGTTTTGCAAAAAAGTCGATTGGCTGAGTTGGAAACCAGGGAGAGCAACCTTCAATCTTTCAAGCATAATCGGCAGGAATACCAGGCAAGTCTGGCCAGAATAGACGACTTTTTTATCAATGCTTCCGAACCCATTGGCTTTATTGAGTTTCTGGAAAAAGAGGCAGCTGACGCCGATCTGGCTATTGAGATTACTCCTTTCCCGTCACAAAAATTGGAAGGTGACTCCTGGCCTTCCATGAACTTTAGGCTGGCCATATCGGGGGATTTCCCTAATTTCCTCCAATTCTTGGAAAAGCTGGAGTTGAGCCCCTATCTTCTGGAAGCTTCCAGTTTGAACGTCAGGCAAGTTTTGGGAAGCGAAGGCGCCATTCAGGGGATTGAGGCAACCTTATTGTTAAAAGTCTATTCAAAGCAATGAAAATGCTCCAAGACAAAAAATTGAGAAACGCCAAATTATTTTTGAAGAAGTTGCCCTGGCTGATAGGGGAGCGGCTATTCATATCCATTCTGATATCTTTCTTAATCTGTCTTTTGGCGGCGGGATTAATATTCTACCGCTACGCTTGGAAGGTAAAAGACGTGGAGCCCTCGGCGCAAAAAACGTCTATTAAATTCAAAAAAGACGCCTTCCAGAGTTTGACTGAAGAATGGGCGGAAAGAGAAGCCGCCTTCCAGACGGCTCAGCAAAAAGAGTACCCCAATCCCTTTGAGTAAGGTTGACCCCGTTAGAAGTGCGTTTATCAGCGACTGTGTCATTAACAAAGAATATGGCTGTAAGTTTTACTATTTTCAACCAACTATAAGCAGAAAAAATTATTAATTTTTTCTGACTAGAACTTTTAACGGGGTTGATTTTCTCTCGATTTTGAGTATAATGACAATGTTTAGCCCCTGTAGTTCAACGGATAGAATAAGACCCTTCTAAGGTTTAGATCGAGGTTCGATTCCTCGCGGGGGCATAT
>CAYPPH010000002.1:0-2955 GCA_964412565.1 uncultured Candidatus Saccharibacteria bacterium | reverse complement strand
TTCGATTCCTCGCGGGGGCATATGGTGGCTATGGTGTAATGGCAGCACAGCAGTCTGTGGCACTGCTAGAGGCGGTTCGAGTCCGCTTAGCCACCCAAAAAAAACAGCCCAAGAAGGGCTGTTTTTGTGTTTGGCTAATTTCTTTCTTTTAATACCGCTTGGCAAGTGATAATTTTACCTTTTCTCAGTGTCTTAATACTGACTGTCTGTCCGATTTTGCATTTTTGCAGTATATCCTCCAAAGGTTTTTTATTGGAGACCTTTTCATTTTGGATTTCCAGGATTATGTCTCCCTCTTGTATGCCGGCCTTCTCAGCCGCTCCTCCGGGTACCACAGCTTTTCCCTCCGGTACGGGTTCAGATATTACCAAAGCTCCGTGGTCAAGGGGCAATTTAAACTTTTCCTGCAGTTCCTTGTCCAGCAGAATATACCTCAAGCCGAGGAAAGGATGCCTGATGCGGCCGTATTTTTTTATGTCTTGAATGACTTTCTTGGCGTTGTTTATGGGCAGGGCAAAGCCGATGTTTTCAGCCAGGAAAACCATGGCGGTGTTAATGCCAATAGCCCTTCCTTTAATGTCAATCAAGGGTCCTCCCGAATTGCCGGGATTGATGGCCGCATCCGTCTGCACCAACCCTCTCAATTTAGTCATTTTCTTTGTAACGGCATCACCGGCCGTGATTTCCCTGGAAAGGCCGGAAACGACCCCCACCGAAACCGTATTAAGAAAATTGCCCAAAGCATTGCCTATGGCAATAGCTGTTTGGCCCAACTCCAATTTGGTGGAATCGCCCAATTTAATAGTGGGCAGATTCTTTTCTTCAATCTTGATGACGGCTACGTCGTTGATCGGATCCCTGGCTAAGATCTTGGCGGGATACTTTTTCTCTTCATTGAGCACGACTACGTACTCGGCCTGGGGATCGGCTACCACGTGGCGGTTGGTCAGGATGATGCCAGAAGGATCAACGATAAAGCCCGAGCCTCCTCCAATTTTCATCTTTTTCTTGCCTTTGGGTATTAAAAACGGGAAAGGCATAGCAGGGCCCCCCAAAGGGTTTTTTCCCTGTTGGGGATTCATGCCAAAAGGCGCCTCAAATACCGGCAGGAATTTGGAAACGGTTATGCTCGCTACAGCCGGCAGCACCTTTTTGACTACTTTGGGAATGGGTGAATTTTTTGAATATTTTTCCATAGTGTCTTTATTCTATCATATCGTTGCCAGCTGGTAAAATTTCTGGTAATATTGAACGTAGTCCGCCCTCGTAGCTCAACAGGATAGAGCAGTGGCGTCCTAAGCCATTAATAGGGGTTCGAGTCCTCTCGAGGGCACATAGAAACTTTAGACGCCGAAGATGCCTAAAGTTTCTATGTATTTTTGAGGTGAGGAGAATTTCTCTCCCTTAGGCCTTCGGGCAACTCTTCGAGTCCTCTCGAGGGCACACGGCGCAGCTCTTTTATAAATCTAAGTCGAGGTGAATGGAATGAAAAAGATAATACTGTTGCTGAGAAAAATCAGCTACGTGCTGAGTTGTCTTTTTGGTGTTTTCGTCTTGTTTACCTTTTTTCAGATACCCAAAGGAATTGGCCGAATTAAGATAATCTATTTGGGTGGTCGGCCGACCTGGAATAGGTGCAGACAGCTTTATGTCTCCAACCATCCTTCTTGGCTCGATCAGTTTATAGTAACCTGTCTGTACATGCCTTATTGGAGCACGAACTACTTGCCTTACATTGTGACAGCCAGCGATAGTATTAAACGGCTTTCTTATTTGCGTTTCTTGTCGAAAGTGTATTTTCTTGTTCCTATCGAAAGACAGAGTAAATTTGCCGATTTAAGAAGGCACATCACAACATTGAGGCGAATTTTGCTGCAGGACTATAATCTTATGATGGCTGGGAGTTCCGGCAGAGATTTCAAAAAGACGGAAGAAGAAACCGTCTACAGTCCCCAAAAAAGAAAACCTCTCCGCAGCTTTAGTGATCTTTGCGGCTTTTTAGCCGTTCTGCCTGGCGTGGAAACCAATATCTTCTGCATAGAGGGAACAGAGAAGTTCTATCGGGAGAAAAATATCGACGGCAAAAAGGAAATGAAATTTTCCTGGTGGGATTTTTTGGTCAACTTCTACATCATGGGCAAAATTAATATCACAATTATTTTTGCTCCCCCTTTAATGCTGCAAGGAAAACATAAAAGAGAAGCAACGGCAATCATCCAAAACACCGTTTTGTCGCTTCTTGACTACGATAAAGGGTAAGAATATAACAATAAAAAGACAATTCTTACCCCTTTTATGGGCCCATGGCGCAGTTGGTAGCGCGCCTGCATGGCATGCAGGAGGTCGAGGGTTCGAGTCCCTCTGGGTCCACAAACAAATTCGCAGTCCTTTTTAGACTGCGAAGCTTGTTTCGGATTCCAGGTGGCGAGAATTCTCTCCCCGGGCTTGGCCTGCCTTCGGGCAACTCTTCGAGTCCCTCTGGGTCCACAGCTAAATTGAGGGAGGTTGAACCTCCCTCAATTTTTCATTTGTCCTTTTGACGCCATACAAAAGGCAAGCAAGGTTTCCTTTCGCTTTTCCTTCCTGGCATGAAACAAAATAGACATTTTGACATCTAACGTGTAAAATGATACAAATAATGGTCACACGGTTTCCCCCGACCCCCCTTCTTTTCAAAACCCTCGGTTTTGAATAATTTCCGACACGGGGGCAACCGAAATTTTGTTGATAAAATTTGTAAGTTAATTTGCGGAGGAGTCGCATAATGGCTATTGCACCGGTTTCGAAAACCGGCGGGAGCAATCCCTTGCAGGTTCGAGTCCTGCCTCCTCCGCCCAATAATTAATTATTGGCAAAAGGAGGCGGCGAGAACCTGCTCCCCTTAGGCCTTCGGGCAACTCTTCGAGTCCTGCCTCCTCCGCCCAATAAAATTATGTTTTTCAAAAAGAAAAAAGA
>CAYPPH010000001.1:4540-19729 GCA_964412565.1 uncultured Candidatus Saccharibacteria bacterium | reverse complement strand
AAGGGGTCTGCAGCCGGAGCAATAAAACTTAAAACTCTTTCTTTTTGGTAGTCTTTAAGTAAAAAGGACCAACCTAAGACAAAAACAAGGATACCGCATAGCACCAAGAGAAAAAACGAACGCATTTTGATACCGGATATAAACAGAATTACCAGCCACAAAATAACCAAAATCAGCACCGAACCAAGATCCGGTTGAAGAAAAATTAGCACTCCAGGCAGCAGTACATATGCCCCCGATAGAATAATATGTGATATCCGATACAGTTCTATATGATATCGGGAAAAGTACTTAGCCAGCAGGATAATTAGAATAACTTTACTAAATTCAATGGGATCCAGGGAGATAGGCCCTATTTTATACCAACCCTTAACTCCCCTAATCTCGGAGGCAAAGAAAAAAAGCCCTGCCAAAGCAAGACAGCTGAGAATGTAAAGAATTAATATTAAATAGGGGTCGTTTTTGAATATCCGGTAGTCGAGCTGAGAGAATAAAAACATCAAAACTAGGCCGATGCCGACAAATACAAGCTGTTTTTGAAAGTTAAAAAAATCGCCTCTTCCCAAAGAAGAGCTGTAAACAGATAAAAAACCAAAAGCAACCAACAAAAGAGAGGTAGCGATAATAACCCAGTCCAATTTGCGCAAATAAACCGCTAAAAACATTTATTTTTATTTTATCTCTATAATTCTGCTGGGGATAAAGAAGTTGCTGATATCAGCTAAAGAAAATTGCGAGCTGAGCCATTGAAAATAGGCATAATTTTCGTTTTCACTTAAAATTACTCCTATTGTAAAAGCCAAGCCAAATACAGCAAGAATTAAAAAAGAGAAAATAAATAAATTTCTCCGAGTTGACTGCCGGCGTCTGGATGGTGATGAAGAAACGTATTTATCGAGCCACTCCTTTTTGGTCGCCCAATTCCTGCCGATTTTAACCGCTTTCAACTTCCCCTGCCGAGCACGAAGTTTTAAATAATCCGGGGAGTAATTGCAATGCTTAGCAGCTTCCCCAAGAGATATATATTCTGTTGTCTTTGGTGTTATATTATTCATATATCCGATAACGGATATTTTATTTTATTATCTCTCGGACATTAACGTATGTCAAGGAAAACAAAAAATCCCTCTTAAGGGGATTTATTTACTCCAGTCAGTTCCTATTTTACCATCTGCCTAAACTCCTTTTCATTTATTATTTTAATTCCCAACTTTTTAGCCTGTTTCAGTTTGGAACCGGGATCTTTGCCTGCCACCAGATAATCGGTATTCTTAGAGACGGAGCTTGAAGAATCGCCTCCCAGCATTCTGATTTTCTTTTCCGCCTCTGATCTTGTCATATTCTCTAAGGCACCAGTCAAAACAAAAGTTTTCCCCTTGAGCTTCTTGCCTACTTTTTGGGGAGCCTGGATTTCCACGCCGGCTTCCAATAAATCATTAACTAATTTCTGGTTTTGTTTTGATTGAAACCATTTATATATGCTTTTAGCCGCTACTGGCCCAATACCTGGAATTTGTTGCAAGTTTTTTAAAGAAATATCTTGAAAATTGAGAATTGAAAATTGAAAATTCCGAGCTAAAAGCTCGGCGGTTTCTTCTCCTACATACCTTATACCCAGAGAGTATATAAAGCGAGAAAGGGGGATTTTTTTGCTTTTTTGGATGGACTCTACTAAATTTTTGGCTGACTTTTCGGCAAATCTTTCTAGGGGAATTAGATCTCCTTCTTCAAGTTCAAAAAGATCGGGGGCGCCGGAAATTAGGTTTTCATCAATCAGCTGGTTTATAATTTTTGGGCCCAACCCATCGATATCAAAAGCTTTCTTGGAAACAAAATAATATAAATATTCTCTTTTTCTGGCGGGACACTTGGGATTGAGGCAGCGCCAAATCGCCTCACCTTTGGATTTTTCCAGTTTGTTGCCGCACATAGGACAGGTTTTAGGGAACTTGAATTCTTTCTCTTTGCCAGTCCTTAAATCCTTTAACACCTTAGCTATGGCAGGTATCACGTCTCCTGCTCTTTCAATAACAACCGTATCCCCTATTTTCACTCCCAACCTCTTTATCTCATCCTCATTGTGCAGAGTGGCCCGAGAAACGGTCGTACCCCCGACTTGGACGGGTTCTAAATGAGCTACCGGAGTTACGGCTCCTGTCCTTCCCACTTGAACCTTTATGTCTTTTACCTTGGTGGTGGCTTGTTTTGGGGAGAATTTAAAGGCCCGGATGCCCCGCGGAGACTTTCCAGCTACTCCCAATTTATCAAACAGCGAGTTGTCGTTCACATTCACCACTACCCCATCAATTTGATAGGGCAGTGTTTCTCTTTTTTTGGCCACCTCTCTCCAAAAATCCACTACCTCGGACATATTCTTGCACTCCCTGCCCCTATCCGTTTTAAAGCCCAAATCCCTCATTATTTCATGCTCCTCGGAGTGTTTTTTTTGACCCAAATCGGTCACCAAGTCGTAAGCCAAAAAATCCAAAGGGCGAGAAGCCGCCAGCTTGGGATCCAATTGCCTGATGGAACCGGCAGCCAGGTTCCTGGGATTGGCATAGGTCTTTTTACCCTCCTTTTCCAGTTTCTTATTCAACTTCTCAAAATCATCTTTGTTCATGTAAACCTCGCCTCTAACCTCGACGGATGTGGGGAGGTCCGACCTCCTCGGGAGATCGGACCTCAAACATAAAGGAATGCTTTCAATGGTTTTCAAGTTTTGGGTTACATCCTCCCCCACTCGGCCATTACCTCGTGTAGCTCCGGTCTTGAAAATTCCATCCTGGTAAATCAAGGAAACGGCAAAGCCGTCTATTTTGTATTCGCAAAAGTAGTTGAATTTCTCGTTGGGAGCCAGTCTTTTTAAATAATTTTCCCAACCTCTCAATTCTTCTTCCGAAAAAACGTCTTCGATGCTGAGCATGGGAACTTTGTGCTCCACTTTTTCAAATCCCTCCAATGGTTTTCCTGCTATTCTTTGGGTGGGAGAGTCGGGCGTAATTAAGTCGGGGTACCGCTGTTCCAGCTGGCGAAGTTCGTGTTTTAAAGAATCCAGGGCCCCGTCTGATATCTCCTGGCGGTTTTCCACATGATATAAATAGCGGTGATGCGAAATCACCTTTTTCAGCTTTTCTATTCTTTTTTCAGCCTCTTTTTTGTTCATTTAGTAGGAAATTTCAATGGCTCGCTTGATTTCCTTGTAAACACCGACTGATTTAATGCAGTAATAATTGGCATCACAGTTGGGATCGTCGCCATCTACAATATTAAGATAATACTGAGCGCCATTATCTAAATCACAAGGGCTCAGCTCGGTGCAGGAAGAATTGGGGTTCGCCCTATCTACCAGCACCTCCTCAATTCCCGCATCAGCTGCATAAAAGGCGATAACCGAATATCCCATCTCCCTGATGCTCTTCACCTGGCCCAAGAAAATGGTACTCACTCCCAAAGCAATGGCCAACAAAATGGTCATTATCATTAAGCCCAGGTAAAGAGAAACTCCTTTTTTTGATAGCTTTTTCATATTATTGCCTGATGTCCAAGTTTCTTTGCGATAAGCTGGTTTGCAGCCTGAGAGAGACGGTTTCTTCCGGCTTCTGGCCGGAACTCTGAATATCCAAAAACATGGTGATCAGAGACTGCCTGTCGTCATTCTGGGTGGCTCCCTGGAGGTTGAAAGTAAGGGAATTGACTTGGAGACTGTCTGATGTCAAAGCCTGAGTAATCTCTTGGCCTGTTTCCAGGTTCTTCTTGGATTCTTTCAATTGCCCATCATCCAAAAAGAATTCGTGGCAGGTGTCTTCACCCTCAGCATAGTCGAACTTAATGAAGCGCAGTCGACTGGTATCCCCGCCCGGATTCTCATAACTCCTGTCGGGGGAACTCAGACAAGTATAAGAATGGTCAAACAGCTCCTTTCTGGCCATGCGGACCGATCTGGAAATGTATTCTGAGGCGTAGGAAACCTGGTCGGCCAATTGCTGATAAGACAGGCTGCGCCGCTGGTTTTTCAGGCCGGAAATGAAGATGCCGCTGGCGGCAGTCATCACCAGAGTAAAAATAGCCACTGCCACCATCATTTCTATCAAAGTAAACCCCGCACCCGAATAGCGCAACCCTCGCTTTTGGCTCGGGGTATCCGAATTACGCTCATCCGAATTTTTTATTTTTGTATTCGTAGATTCGGATATCATTCGTAGATTTGGATTATATTTTTATTTCCAATTGTATAATTTGGTTTGGGCGGTAACTTCATGGGACCTGCCTCTTTCCGACCAGGAAACCTCTACTGCCACCTCAATAATATTGGCTTGGGGCTTGGTTATGATTATTTTCCTCTTGAACTTTGTGTCTTGACCCGAGGCGCAGTTGTAAAAATTGCCATCATATTTCAGGTAATCGTCGGCTCCCAAGCTGCAGTTGGCATCCGGAAAGCTCGTACTCAGGTAATCCAAACGATAATCCTCGCCGACAGATATCCCGTCATCCCATAAAAGACCAGGGTTGCTCCTCTGCTCCAGCCAATTACTGTCCCTGATATTCCTAACCACTTCAATTCCCTCTTGAACCAGATAGGAAGCGGTCAGCTGGTCTGAAGTAACGGAAGTCAAAGCTGTCGTAGTTTGAACAACCACAAAAGCGCCACCGGCTCCCAAGGTAATCAGGAATATGGCTACAATAATTTCCACTAAAGTGAAGGATTTGCTCATTATTCGATATAAATCAGGCCTCTGTTATTGACTTTAACCTTTTTGTTTACGCTGGAATCCGTTTTCAGGGCAAGAGTTATCTCGGCTATCACACCAGAAAAGGAATCGTTTATCCAGACAGTAGGATCGGGGGGAGAGAAGAGAACACTGAACTCGCTGGCGGGAGAAAGGCTGGAAATCTCTATGCCCGATTCGATTTGAACGGTCTCCAAATCCTGATCTAAGGCGTCCCAGTGATGGTTGTCATTAAGATCGGCAAAAAGAATATAGCTATCAGCCGAATCGCTGTCAAAATGGACGCCAAAACCGTAGGGAGTGGAACCATTGATTTCCTTAACGGACATAGCCATCTCTTGAGCTCCCCTAAGATCGCGAGCCAGCTTGTGACTGGACCTTTGTAAAGCCAGGGTCTTGTCCCCCAGCCGGTAATTGGGCAGCACCAAGGCGGTAAACACGCTGATAATCCCGATAACCACTATTAGTTCAATTAAAGTAAAAGATTTGGACATACCAATTTATAATCTTTTCTCCCCAAAATAAGGCAACGAGGGTGCCCATAACCAAGAAGGGGCCGAAGGGAACTTCCGACTTCATCTTCTTCTTGCCAGCCACAATTAGCCCTATTCCTATTATAGCACCGAGGGAGGTGGCCAAAAACACGGCCAAAAGGGTCCCCGGCCACCCCAAAATAAGGCCGATAAGAAATCCAAGCTTAACATCGCCCAGACCCATCCATTTTTCTCTGGAAACCAGGACAATGGCCAAAAAGAATCCCGCCAATCCCAAGGCCGCCCAAATATGTTCGAGGTCCCACCTCCAACATATTAAATAGACAAAGGTCAGGGCGATAGCGGAATAAACGACGAAGTCGGGAATGAGATAGTGCTTGAGGTCGTAAACGAAAATAACAATTAAAAAACAGATTAAGACAAAATAATAAAAGCTCTGTATCGCGACCATGGTTGTGATTTCGAGTGTCGCTAAAACAAATAAAAGGCCCGTGGCGAGTTCGACTAAAGGATATTGCCAGGAGATGGGTTTTTGGCAGTAGCGGCATCTTCCCTTTAGAAACAAAAAACTGAAAACGGGTACCAGGTCCCAAAAACCCAACTTATGCTTGCAGCCAGGGCAAAAAGAACGGCCCCGCAAATCCGCCAGCTGGCGGACTCTCCCGATTTCCAGACGATAGATGACGCAATTTAAAAAACTGCCGACAATCAATCCAAAAACAAAGACCGCAAAATAATAAAATGAATTCATTGGATTATTTTACCATTTTTTACCCTAAAACTAAATTGAGGGAGGTTCAACCTCCCTCAATTTTACAGCAATATTCTCTCTGTCTTAGAAGCAGCAGTCAGCCAGAGTCGGCACAGTGGTGCATTCGAAGTTCCCCGCGTGAGAAGCTGTGTAGTAAGTGGTGGTGTCTGGAGTTTCCAGGGTGGCGTAAGCGCAGAAACTCTGAGCGTCACCGGTGTTATCTACCCAAACATAAGTGTTGGAACCCGGATCAGTGGGAACGCTGGCCATGTAGGTACTGTCGCCATCGGCAATTGTGGTGGGCCAGGTGGCTGAAGTGTAGTAGGCGTCGTTGGCACCATAATACATTTCCTGGGCCGTAATAATTTGGCGCATATCAGCTTTCCTTGTGGCGTCCCTGGCCGATTTTCTGGCGCCTCCCATTGAAACCAAGACAATGGAAGCTAAAATGCCGATGATGGCAATAACTACCAACAGCTCAATAAGAGTGAAACCTCGTTTTCTGTTGGTAAATTTTTGTAACATAATTAATAGCTGTTAATTGCTAATTGTTGATTTTCGACCTTTGGTGTTTTCTTTGTTTATTATATCAAATGGCTGTCATTTTATACAAGGGCATCAGAACGGAAGCCATGAGGCCGGCCACCACCAAGCCAAGGAAGATAACCATAACCGGCTCCAAAACAGATAAAAGATTGTCGATGGAGCGGTCTATTTCCTTTTGATAGAAACTGACCACATTCATCAAGCTCTTGTCGATGGTGCCCGTTCTCTCCCCCACGTTAATCATTTGGGTCAAAAGAGGCGGAAATTGGTCGGGATACTTTTGTAAAATGCTGCTGATTTTCTCTCCCCGCCTGACTTCTTCCTGGACTTCAGCGATAATGTTTTGGTAGATGTCGTTGCCCACCACTTCACCGGTAATTTCCAGGGCCTTGGAAATGGGCAGGCCGCCTGCAATTAGGGTGGAAAGGTTTTCCGAAAAGCGGGAAATGTAAACCATTCTCAAAAAAGAGCCGATAAGGGGAATTCTCATAACAATCTTGTCCCAAAGCTTCTTGCCTTCGGGAGTCTTTGTATAGCGGAAGGCAAAAACGCCCAGAGCCAAAAAAACCAGAAGCAAGGCCCAGCCCCATTGCCTTAAAAAGGCGGAGGCGCCGATAACTATTTTGGTTATGGCCGGCAGCTCTTGGCCGGTTTCGGTCAAGACGCGGGACAGGTTGGGAATGACAAAGTACATCATCATCAGCAGAACGCCGATGACCACCACCACGATAAGGGCGGGGTAAATCATGGCTCCTTTTATCTTGGAGGCAAGATGGTATTCCCTTTCCAGGTGCTCTGCTAAATAGCTTAAGCTTTCAGACAGGGTGCCCGACGCCTCTCCCGATTTGACCATGCTGACGTAAAAAGGAGAGAAAAGCTTGGGAAAGCGGCTGAGAGCCTGAGAAAAAGGCATACCTCCCTCTACGTCTTCTGCAATCTGGGAAATTATATCCCGAAAAGCCGCGTTTTTTGTCTGTTTGCCCAAAGCATAGAGGGCCTCCACTAAGGGAATCTGAGACTTGAACATCAAAGAAAGCTGACGGGAAAAAGTAACCGCGTCCTTTTTGGAGGGACGGCCGAAAAGCTGGATTTTCTTGGCGTAGAATGGTCCGCTTTTTTCCTCTTCCAGCAAGGTGATAAAGAGGCGGTTTTTTTGCAAAAGAACCAGGGCGGCTTCCCGGGAAGAAGCTTCAACGGTTCCCGTCTTGACTTCCCCGGTCCTCGACCTGGCTTGATACCTAAATTTCATATATTTGACTATCTTTTAATCAGTATTCTAAGGTCAGTCGGATTTAAGGAATAACTTAAGGCGTTTTCCAAGGAAATTTCTTTTTGTTTGACCAGAAGGGAAAGAGCCCGGTTAAGGGAAATCATGCCGGTTTCCGCTGAAGTTTCAATAACCAGGGGGATCTCGTGAATCTTGTTTTCCCTAATCAGATTGGAAATGGCGGGATTTTGAATCATCACTTCGCAAGCCGGAATCATCCCTCCCCTGATTCTGGGAATAAGCCGCTGGGAAATCACCCCCAAAAGAGAACCTGACAGCTGAGCTCGAATCTGGTTTTGCTGAGCGGGGGGAAACGAATCAACTATGCGGTGTATGGTCTGGGCGGCCGAGTTTGTGTGCAGGGTGGCAAAAACCAGATGCCCGGTTTCGGCGGCGGTAATGGCCGTTGCCATAGTTTCGGGGTCTCTCATCTCTCCCACCATAATCACGTCGGGATCCTGGCGGAAAGTGGATTTTAAGGCCTTAGCAAAGCTCACAGTATCCTGGAAAACCTCTCTCTGGTTAATAACTGCCCGGTCGTCATCAAACACGTATTCAATCGGGTCTTCGATGGTAATAACATGATCGGCTCTCAAGTGATTTATCTCGTCAATCAGGGCGGCCAAAGTAGTTGACTTCCCTTGTCCGGAAGGCCCGGTAACAAGAATAAACCCCTGGGTAGGCCTGGTAAATTCGTGCAAAATCGGGGGCAAATTTAACTCCTCAATCGTCATAATTTCCGCCGGTATGAGACGGAGAGCGAGGGAAACCGAACCCAGCTGATGAAAAACATTAACCCGGAAGCGAGCCTTGTCAGCTAAGTTGTAGGAAAAGTCGATTTCCTTCTCCTTGAGAAATCTTTGGTACTGCTCCTCTGTCATCAATGATTTGGCAAAACTTTGAGTGTCATCACCGGTCAACTTGCTTCTCTTGACCAGAGGCACCAAAGACCCTCCCGTCCTCAAAACCGGAGGGTGGCCCACCGAAAGATGAAGGTCGGAGGCTTTCTCCTTGTGGGTTATTTCCAGTAATTCTTTTATTTGAGAATTGTTATTTGGCATATTTATATTTTATCCTATTTCAGCTACTCTTAATACTTCTTCCAAGGAGGTAACCCCGTCCAGCGCCTTAAGGATACCGTCCTGCTTCATGGTAATCATTCCTTGGCGCTTGGCCTCCGCCTCAATTTTGGACTCGCTGGGCCTCTCCAGCACTATTTCAGCCAGTTGGGAGGTCATTGTCAGCACCTCGAACAAGGCTATTCTGCCGGAATACCCTTCGTTTTTGCACTTCTTGCATCCTTGGGGCTCATAAATGACGATTTCCTTTGACAGGGAAATTTTCTTTTTGACGGATTCGGGCACAGCTTCCAGCTCTTTGGCAATCATTTCCTTGACTTTGGGATTGGGCTTTACCTTCTTTTTGCAGTGGGGGCAAAGAGTCCTGACCAATCTCTGAGCAATAGCCAAACTCAAACTGGAGGGAATTAAGAAGGGAGCCACGCCCAAGTCAATCATCCGGGGTACGACTCCCAAGGAATTGGTGGTGTGTAAATTGGAGAGAACGATGTGGCCGGTCAAAGCGGCGTGGGTGGCGAGCTCCGCCGTCTCTTCGTCGCGGATCTCACCTACCATAATAATGTCAGGGTCCTGTCTCAAAATGTGCCGCAAACCGACGGCAAAGGTATAGCCGATTTCCGGCTTCACCTGCGATTGGTTGATCCCTTCCACGAAATATTCCACCGGATCCTCCAAAGTGATAATATTGACTCCTTCTTTGTTTAAAAGATTCAAAATGGCATATAAAGTGCTGGTTTTGCCCGATCCCGTAGGACCTGTGGCCAAAAGCAAACCGTAGGGCTGTTTTACCGTCTTTTTTAAAATATCGTAGTTCCTGCCTTCCAAGCCCAATTCCTCGAATTCCTTCACTCCTTCGGAAGGATCCAGGACACGCATTACCACTTTTTCGCCCAATGTGGTGGGAAAGGTAGAAACCCTGAAATCGATATCCTTGCCCCCGATCTTGGTGGAGAAGCGGCCGTCCTGGGGAACCCTGGTTTCGTCAATTTTCAGATTGGACAAAATCTTGATTCTGGCCACCACGGCCGGATGAATCTTCAAAGGCAAGAGGAGATTGGCATGCAGGATGCCGTCAATTCGGAACCTGACCTTGAGCTCCTGGCGGGCGGGCTCAATATGAATGTCAGAGGCCCTGGCTTCCACCGCATGCCTCAGAATAACTGCCACCATCTTGGTGATGGGAGCCTCCTCAGCCATTCTCTCGAACTCCTCTTTTTGGACGGCCCTGCGGGGCTTTTGCTCCTCCGTTTTGATTTCCGTTTCCAGCTCCTCCAAAGCTTTTTTCACCTCTTTTCTCAGGGTACGGTACTGCTTTAAAAGATTGTTCAGGACAGTCGGGGTAATCAAGCAGGTTTTGTAGTCGAATTTTCCCTGCCTGGACAGGAACTTGAGAGCTTCCTTGGTTTTTAGGTCTTCCGGGTACACCAGTCCGACTTCCAGAGTATGGTCTTTCTGGACCAGTGGTATCATCTGGTAGTATTTGGCCGATTCTTGGGGAATTAACTTCAAAACCTTCAAAGGAATATCTTCTGGCGCTTCTGTCTTTAGGGGCATTTTCAAAAGCTTGCTCTTCAATTCAAAAAGATCTTTTTCCGGCATTATTCCCCGCTCCAGAATTATCTCCTCTTCTTTTTTCCCAGAAACCTTGGCATCATATTCCAAAGAAGCGGCTTTCTTTTTGTCAATAATTTCTTTTTTGACTAGTTCGGGAATTATATTCATATGTATAGGTTAATATTTTTATCCTGTTAAATGGCTATGCCAACTTTAAGAATTAAAATTATTTAATAGGGTTAATATGGTTTGAAGGGATTTTCTCGGCCGATTTCCTCTTCAAAATCGGCAATTCCCTCAAAGGCGTCGAGATTTTCTAACTCTTCCTGCTGCAGCACATCCCAATCAATTTGTATCTGCTTTGGAGTAAAACCGGCGGTGATGGGGGTTGGTTCTTCAACCTCTCTCAAGAATCCCCACCAAATAACAAAAAGCATTAAAACAACCATCACTGCTAAAGTAAGCATTAGATATTTTTGTTTCTTTTTCTCTTGGGTAAAAGTTATTGCCATAATATTAATAGCTATGGATTACCACGTCGACATCAAAAGAAAACAATTCTTCGTCCTCGTCGGAGGGTGTAAGAACGACTTTTTTGATTTCCACTATTCTGGTGGAGTTCTCTGTCGCTGAAAGAAAACTCTTGAGGCTGTCGTAGGAGCCCAACAGAACCATGCTCAGGTTGATAACCTTGACATCGCTAACCTGTTCGCTGGTTTTTCCAGGCGCTTCTCTTTTCCCCACCGAAGCCCTGGTTTCTTTTTGAACCAGCTCGCTTATCCTTCCCACTGACACCTCTTCCATGATAAGTCCCGACTGAGCAGCCGTTCTTTGCAGAAAATTAAAAGTGGCGGGCAGAGAGGGGTCTGAGGGCAGGGCGCTGGTGATTTTTTGCAACTGTCCTTGATAGTCTTTTAGCTGTTGAGAAATTGCTCTGATATTGTCGAAATATTCTGTTTTGGATTGGAGTTCCGCTTCCTTCAGCTGGATTTGCAACTGAAGACTTCCCCAATTTTGGTATTTGGGCCAAGCCAGGAAAGCCGCTGCGAGCAAGGCGACAAGCAATACGGCTATGGCTAAATATGTTTTTGACGTCATGGTTGCTTAAATATTTCTGGGCTTATCACCAGGCTTAAACTAAAGTCAGTCTGCCCCTCCTCTCCTATGGAAAGGTCAGTCAAGTTTATCTCCTTAATCATTTCCTGCTGCCTGAAAATCGCCAACTGTTCCCCCAGGGTGCGGAAGTTAAGCGTGTGGCCGGCCAATTGCACCTGCCTGTTTTCCATATTCAGCTCAAAAAGCGAAAACCAGACCTGGGGATGGCAGTTTTCTTCCAGTAGTGGGAAAAGCCGCGAGGGCTTTTGGTGCGCCTTAAAAATCTTGGCAAAATCGCTAATTTGCTTCTCAGTGCCGAAAACCTCCCGCTCAAGCTGTTTTTCCGCGGGAGTGCCCACTTGAGCTATTTCTCCCTCCAGCTGCTGCAGCTCGGCCTGGCTCTTGTTTTCCAAATAGAACAAGGCGCCGGAAGCCAACAGCACCAATGCCAAAAATCCCGCAACGGAATAAAGAAAGATCTTCTGCCAAGGGGTTTCTTTTCGGGCGTGTTTTGGTATTAATTCGACCATAATTTACAATTGAAAGCCTCTAAGGGCGGTACCCACAGCTATGGCGTAGCTGGGACCCATTTCTTTTAAAGTTTCTTCCAAAATTGGCGGATAATAAAGGACGGAAAAGGGATTGATGATTTCCACCGGTTTTTTCAGATTTTCGGAAAGATAGTCGGCCAGGCCCGGCATAAGAGCTGATCCGCCGGCCATGACGACTTTTTTCACTTCCTTGTTTTCGGTATAGTAAAAGTTTTTGAAAATCTTTTGGAATTCGTTGGCAATCAGGTCCACCAAAGGCATAAGGGAATCTCTGGCTCCGTTTGGCTCAGCTTTCAGTCCTTGGCTCATTTTCAGGTCTTCGGCCTGCCGGTAGTCCAAGTTCAGCCCCTTGGCAATAACGTTGGTAAAATCGTTGCCCGACGTATCGAAACTATGGGATATCTTCAAGTTTCCTTGCTCAATGAGGCTGATGGTGGTGCTTCTGGCCCCTATGTCTACCAGAGCAACGACTCCCTCTTCACTATCGCTTAATGCCCTGGCCAGACTGAAGACCTCCGCCTCCAAGGTCAGCAATTCCAGACCAGCGTTGACCGCTATTTCCTGATACTGCTTTATCACTTCGTTGGGAACGGCCACCAAAAGAACCTTAAAGGGGACATCCTTTTTGTTTTTCCCCTCCCTGCCGACTATCTGCCAGTCCAGGGTAACCTCGGACATAGGCAAGGGAATATGCTGCCTGGCTTCATATTGTACGGCTTGCGGAATCTCTTCTTCGGTCATGGCGGGCAAACTGAAATTGGTGAAGAAAGTGGAAAAGTCGGGAATGGAAAAACAAGCCCGCTGGCTTTTCATTTTGCTCTCAGCCAATACTGCCTTAATCGCTCTTACAACATCGGCAGAAGAAACCGTCAAGGTGCTTTTTTCAAAGGTCCGGAAGGATTTCTCATAGAGGGAGCCGGCCTGAATTTCACCGTAATTGTCCAGCTTCTTCCTATTTCCCTGCTTGCTCAGCTCAACTATCTTAATAGAAAAAGTTCCAATATCCACTCCTAAAAAGCTTTTAGGTTTTGACGCAAAAGGATTCCAAATCATCACCTGTATTATATCATTTTCAAAAAAAAGATGATATGCGCTCCCCGTTAGAAATCTGTGGAAAACCATTCTGGAAAAGCCTCTGATTTTATGTCTAAGTAAATTTATGGCAGATTTCTAATGGGGCGGATATTTGTTTTTATTATACCCCAAATTGACTGAGAAGGGAAAAAATGGTATTTTATGAAAGTAAGGAGGAGTGCGGCGAACGGTAAGCCAGCAGTTTGCTAAACTGTAACCGTGTAAAAAGCGGTTTGTGGGTTCGAGTCCCACCTCCTCCGCAAATAATCGAAAATCTCTTTATGAGATTTGAGGTTATTTTATGGTATGAGGACGTGGCGAGAGCCCAATCCCCTCAGGCCTTCGGGCAACTCTTCGAGTCCCACCTCCTCCGCAAATAATGGCGGGGTCGGATAACGGCTATTCCACCGGTCTTGAAAACCGGAACCCGTTTACGGGTTTGTGGGTTCGAGTCCCACCCCCGCCGCCAGAAATCGAAATCATCTTTAAGATAAGATGATTGAAATTTCTGATAGGGGGCTGTGGCGAGAGCTCAACCTGCCTTAGGCCTTCGGGCAACTCTTCGAGTCCCACCCCCGCCGCCAGGCGCTCGTATTTCAATGGATAGAATGAGGGCTTGCGGAGCCCTTGATAGAGGTTCGAATCCTCTCGAGCGCACATGAATCTTTCCACTCCCATCTCCCAGATTCCCCGGGTGGGACCCGTCTACCAGAAAAAGCTCAAACGCCTGGGCGTAAAGACCATACAAGACCTGCTCTATCATTTTCCTCATCGCTATGAGGATTTTTCTAATGTTACGCCTATTGCCAAACTGAGGGCCGACCAAAACTGCTCCATTAAAGGCAAGATCCTTAAAATCGAGGCCAGCCGCACTTGGAAAAAAAGAATGTCCCTAACCCAGGCAGTAGTGGAAGATAATAGCGGAGCCGTTAAGGTTGTTTGGTTCAACCAACCGTATCTGGTCAACGTTCTCAAAAAGGGAGACGCTGTTATTATGTCTGGAAAAGCCAACTGGGCAAAGGAAGGTTTTTCCCTGACCAACCCGGCTTACGAGAAAATCTCTTCGAATGAAGAGTTCTCCCCCACTCACACGGGCAGAATCATTCCGGTTTATCCCGAAACCGAAGGTCTTTCTTCCAGATGGTTGAGATATATTATCAAGCCCCTGCTGGCGGCTTTCGCCAATAATTTACCAGATCCCCTGCCAGAGAAAGTGAGGCGGGAAAACGGTCTTTCGCCCATCAAAGAGGCAATCTGGCAAATTCACTTTCCCGACTCTTTGGATTCGGCAAAAAAAGCCCAGGCCAGATTTTCTTTCCAAGACCTCTTTTTCATACAGCTATGGGTGCTCAAGGAAAGAATGAGATTGGCCGGGGAAAAATCCATCGCCATCCCCCTGGATTTGGACTTGGTTAAAAGAATGGTTGAATCCCTGCCTTTTAAACTGACTGACGCCCAAAGAAAAGCTGCCTGGCAGATTTTAAAAGACCTGGAAAAACCGAGGCCCATGAACCGTCTCTTGGAGGGAGACGTGGGATCGGGCAAAACCGTGGTGGCGGCTCTCGCCATTATCAATGCGGTTAAAGCGGGATATCAGGCGGCTTTCATGGCCCCGACGGAAATTCTGGCCAAGCAGCATTTTAAAACCGTTTGGGACTTACTTAACAAGTTCAAAATCGACGTAGGCCTGCTGACGGGAAAGTCCGACAAGTTCTATTCCAGGAAGCTGAAAAACCAGGAAATAGAAATATCCAGAAAAAAACTGATGGAAAAAGCAAAAAACGGGGAGATACAATTAATCATCGGCACCCACGCTTTAATTCAGGACAAGGTTAAGTTTGGCAACCTGGCCCTGGTGGTGCTGGACGAGCAGCACCGCTTCGGAGTAGAACAAAGAGCCCGCCTGCTAGCGCCTTCGGCGCAAGCAACTGGCGGGCAGGCCAAACTTCCACATCTTTTATCTATGACTGCCACCCCTATCCCCCGCACCCTGGCTCTGACCATTTACGGCGACTTAGATTTATCTTTAATCGATGAACTTCCTAGGGGTA
>CAYPPH010000001.1:0-4440 GCA_964412565.1 uncultured Candidatus Saccharibacteria bacterium | reverse complement strand
CTGACCATTTACGGCGACTTAGATTTATCTTTAATCGATGAACTTCCTAGGGGTAGAAAAAAAATAATCACTAAAGTAATTCCGCCCAATGAAAGAAAGTCGGCCTATGGCTTCATTCGCAAAGAAGCGAAGAAAGGCAGACAGATTTTTGTCATTTGTCCCCGCATCGAAGAGGAGGGGAAACTGGAAACGAGAGCCGTCAAAAAAGAATATGAAAACTTGTCCAAGAAAATCTTTCCCGATCTTAAAGTCGGCATGCTGCACGGGAAATTGCCCGCCCAAGAAAAAGAAAAGATAATGAGGGATTTTAAAAACAAAAAGGCCGACATCCTGGTTTCAACTTCAGTGGTGGAAGTCGGAGTGGACGTGCCCAACGCAACGGTAATGATGATTGAGGGAGCCGAAAGATTCGGCTTGGCCCAGCTTCACCAGTTCAGGGGAAGAGTAGGCAGATCAAAATACCAGTCATACTGCTTCCTTTTTACGGACTCCCCCGCTAAAAAGACCAACCTCAGACTCAAAGCCCTGATCGATTCTGAAGATGGCTTTAAGCTGGCTGAAAAGGACTTGGCCATCAGGGGACCCGGTGATTTTACAGGCAGGCGGCAATGGGGAATTCCCGACTTGGCCATGAACGCATTAAGCGATATGTCTTTGGTGGAAAAAACCAGACAAACGGCCAAAGAAATACTGGAAGAGGATCTGCAATTAAAAAAATACCCGCTGCTGCGGGAAAGAGTCTCTAGTTTCCGGGAAAGAATACACCTTGAGTGATATGTTCGAGGTGAGACCTCAAACAATTTTCCTTGCGGCCCCACGGAGAGTCGAACTCCGGTCGTCAGATTGAAAATCTGATGTCCTGACCACTAGACGATGGGGCCTAGTGTCGTTGGTTATTATACCTCAACGTTGAGAAAAATCAATACGACTTTTAGTGACGATCTGGCCAGTCTTCCGCTATTAGAGCCCTTTTGGGCTTTCCGGGAAGCATCTGGTAGATCTCTTCAGTAATAAAGGGCATGAAAGGATGGAGCATTTTCAAGGAAGTAAGCAACGTTTCGTAGAGAACTTTCTTGGCGGTGGTTTTATCTTTCGAGTTTCCCTCTTTTTGGATTCTCTTTTTCACATCCTCTATCGTCTTGTCGCAGAACTTATGCCAGAAAAAGTTGTAAACCTCTTCGGCGGCCTGATGAAAGTTAAAGCTCTGCATTGATTCGTCCATCCTCTTTAGACTACGGTTGAGTTCAGAAATAATCCAGCGGTCTTCTTTGGTATACTGCAAGTCGGTTTCCTTCGTCTTCAGAAAACTTTTGTCGCCTTCCAAATTTTGAAGCGAGAACCTAGCGGCATTCCAGATTTTATTGGCAAAGCGCCTTTGGGCGATGATTTTTTCCTCAGAAACCACTATGTCTCGCCCAGCACTGCTTCCGAAAACTAGAGCCATCCGCAGCGCATCGGCTCCGTGAAGATCAATTACTCCGAGAGGATCAATAACATTCCCTTTAGATTTGGACATTTTCTGGCGATCCTTGTCCCTGACTAAACCGTGAAGATAAACATACTCAAAGGGAACCTTACCCGTGCAATATATTCCCATCATAATCATTCTTGCCACCCAGAAAAACAGGATATCGTAGCCGGTTTCCATCACCGTGGTCGGATAGAAGTATTTGTAGTCTTTTGTTTCTTTCGGCCAGCCGAAGACTGAGAAAGGCCACTGACCTGAAGAGAACCAAGTATCAAGTGTGTCAGGGTCCTGCTTGAGGCTATTACTTTTACACTTAGGACAGGTTTTCGGCGGCTCAATAGCCACTATTACTTCGCCGCAGTCGCAGTACCATACCGGTATCCGGTGACCCCACCATATTTGCCGAGAAATGCACCAATCTTTTATATTCTTCATCCAGTGAAGATAAATTTTCTCGTAGTACTTCGGAATAAACTTTATCTTCTTGTCTTTTGCCGCTTTCAAAGCCATCTTTGCCAATTTCTCTGTTTTTACGAACCATTGTTCAGAAACCAGCGGTTCAATAATGGTACGGCAGCGCTCACAAGTTCCCACTGAGTGAAGATAGTCTTCTTGCCTGTCAAGTAGTTTCTGGCTTGCCAGGTCCTCCAGAATTTTTTTCCGGGCTGAATTGACTTTCATTCCGGCATAGTCCGGGCCGGCTTTTTCTGTCATCCTACCGTCCTTACCAATTACCTCAATTATAGGGAGATTGTGCGTTTCGCCCATTTCAAAGTCGGCAGGGTCGTGAGCTGGCGTGACCTTCACGGCTCCCGTCCCGAATTTTGGATCCACTCGTTCGTCAGCAATCAAGGGAATAATACGATTGGTGAGTGGAAGGCAAACTTGAGCTTTTTCTTTTACTAATTTCTTATACCTTCTGTCGGAGGGATGAACTGCCACCGCACTGTCTCCCAGTATGGTTTCTGGTCTGGTGGTCGCAACTTCGATGAAGTCTTGGGAGTTCACGATCGGATATTTAATAAAAGAAAGTTGGGTTGTGCGCTCTTGATAAATCACCTCCAGGTCGGAAAGGGCGGTTCCGCAACGGGGACACCAGTTTATAATGCGGTTGCCTCGATAGATTAATCCCTCTTCGTACATTTTCTTAAAGGTAGTATAAACCGTTCTGGTGATGTCCGGCTCAAGGGTAAATTTCTTCCGGCTCCAGTCACAGCTTGTGCCAAGCTTTTTAAGCTGGCTTTCCATAACCTTCCTATTATTCATGGTGAACTCGTAAGTTTTTTTATAGAACCTGTCCCTTCCTAAGTCGAACCTGCTCTTGCCTTTTTTAGCCAGCTCTTTTTCGTAAGCAACTTGGCTGGCAATTCCGGCGTGATCTGCGCCAGGCACCCACAGAGTAGGTTCCCCCTTCATACGATGGTACCGAATCATAATGTCCTCAATGGTAGCAAAAACAGCATGACCTATATGCAGCACGCCGTTCGCGTTCGGAGGAGGCATAATAATCACAAAGGGTTCTCGAGAATGATCTACCTTTGGAGTAAAATAATTTCCTTCCTCCCATATTCGATAAATATTTGGCTCACTTTCTTTGGGAGTATAATTTTTCTTCATTTCACTTTCCTCTTATCCTTAATATAACAGAGTGATCTCATTTTTTCAATTTTTGACCGTAAGATTTTTATAATACCGATAATTAAGATATAATAAAATAAGACAATATGAATTATCCCTTGTACGTCTTTTTCGGACTGGCTCCCAGTATTATTTGGCTGTTTTTCTTTTTGAGAAAAGACAGCCATCCCGAATCCAATCGGATGATTATAAGAATTTTCTTTTACGGCATGCTGGCCGCCGTTCCCGCCGCCCTGATTGAAATCGGCTTCCTCGAACAGCTCAAGTCCCTGGCTCTGCCAGTCAGATGGCTGCAGCTTATATACATATTTATCGGTATCGCCTTTACCGAAGAATTCATGAAGTATGTCGTGGTCAGGAAAAAAGTGAAAGGCCACCCTGAAATGGACGAGCCCGTGGACCTAATGCTTTACATGATAATATCCGCTCTGGGGTTTGCCGCTCTGGAGAACCTCTTGATCCTTTTACCACTGAGTAATCCCTTCCTTTTCTTTGAAACGGCAGTGCTGAGCGGGTTCCGTTTCGTGGGAGCCACTCTTCTGCACGCTTTGTGTTCCGGACTCCTCGGTTATTTCATAGCTTTGTCTTTCTTTGCCACCAGAAAAAGAAGATTCTTTCTGCTCAGCCAAGGGGTAATAACTGTTACCTTGTTGCACGGCCTCTATAATTTTTCTATAATAGAGATGGCGGGCAATTTTAAGCTAATAATTCCCGTAATCATTCTAACGAGCTTGGCCATTTTCGTCACTTTAGGATTTAGAAAGGTCAAAAAATTAAAAAGCGTTTGTAAAATACAATAATTATGGGTTTTTTTGATAAACTAACCGGGGTCGGCCCCGAAGAAGAAAAACCAAAAGAGTCCGCCTCCTCGGCGCCAGCTCCCGAGAGACGCAAAAAAGAGAAGGGAAAGAAGAAAGCAAAAAGCAAAAAGAAAGAAGAAAAGATGGAGCCGAAGAAGCCTTCCGTGCCGGAGCCCGAACCAGAGCCGGAGCCAGAATCTGAAGGACAGCTGGCCATTGACGTTTACGAGAGCAACGGCGATTTCATAATTCAATCCACCATAGCCGGGGTCAAGGCGGAAGACCTGGATATTTCCATTGAAAACGACCTGGTCACTATCAGGGGAAGCCGGGAAAAACAAACCGAGCAAGAAGGAGACAAATACTACTATCAGGAGTGCTACTGGGGGGCTTTTGCGCGCCAGGTTATCCTACCAGAAGAGGTAGACGGTTCTAAGGCTGAAGCCTCAATGAAAGACGGCGTCTTAACCCTCAAGATTCCAAAACTCAGAAAAACCAAAAAGAAGAAAATTGCCGTCAAGCAGGAAGAATAAT